>CBDUCU010000080.1:0-11554 GCA_965365725.1 uncultured bacterium
CGGCGTTGAATGAGTCCTTCTCCGAAGGCCTTCTCGACTTTCCACACTACACGCGCCCGCCCGAGTTTCGTGGTCTGCGCGTGCCCGAAATTTTGTTGGGCGGCAATCATGCGGAGATTGCACGCTGGCGCAAACGAAAGGCGCTTGCTAAGACGCGCCGCAACCGTCCCGACCTACTTGAAAAGCTCGGTCTATCCGCAGACGAGTTGAAAGAGATCGAAGAGACGGACGATTAGAAATTTTTGACAGGCGAGAGAAATCGCATTACGCCGTCGGACAAACGACGAAGAAGAAGAGTCTGATAGCTGAAAGCCTCTGGCTGAAAGCTTTTTTTGAGGTGACATCATGAATCGTTTAGATATTATCGAGAAGCCGCAGATGCGTTCGGACTTGCCGGACATTCAGCCCGGCGACACCGTGCGCGTGCAGGTGAGGATCAAAGAGTCGGAGACCAAAGAACGCCTCCAGGCGTTTGAAGGCGTGGTCATCGCGCGCAAAGGTACAGGCGTGCGCGAATCAATCACTGTGCGCAAGACCAGCTTCGGCGTTGGCGTCGAGCGCATCTTCCCGCTTCACGCGCCCATTGTCTCGCGCATCGAACTGCTCAGACGCGGACGAGTGCGCCGCGCCAAGCTCTACTACCTGCGCAACCTGCGCGGCAAGGCTGCGCGCATCCGCGAGCGCGACACGCGACAGGCCTCAACCGGAAACAGCGGACAGGCTCAAGGCGCGTCCGCCTCGAATAAAAGCAAGTAAGCAGCAAGCAGTGAGTCGCTAAACAATCTATTCTGTCTATACGGCTCACTGCTCTATTACTTACTGCTCACTCGCTTCCTATGCCCAAGCGTGAGTCGTCCATCGGCACTGCCTTTGAAGATGAGGCGCGACGGTGTGGGCACAAGTTGGTGGCAGGCCTGGACGAGGTGGGGCGAGGCTCTTTGGCCGGGCCGGTAGTCGCCGCAGCCGTTATTCTCAATCCTGAGAAGCCCCTGCCCACCGGACTCGACGACTCGAAGAAGCTCACGCTGTTGCAGCGCGAGCGCATCGCAGCCGAGCTGAGACAGACGGCGCTTTGCTTTGCAGTCGGCGTGATCTCAAATCAAGAGATCGATGCAACCAACATCTTGCTCGCCACGCGGCGCGCGATGCTTGAAGCACTCAAAGGGCTTCAGCCGTGCGCCGATTTTCTTTTGATCGATGCCGTTCAATTGCGCGAATCGCCGCTTCCGCAAAAGGCAATCATTCGTGGCGACTCAATCTCGGCTTCAATAGCCGCCGCTTCCGTCATCGCCAAAACATTCCGCGACCGTCTGCTGCGCATCTACGATCAAAGCTTTCCTGAATATGGCTTTGCTCAACACGTCGGGTATGGGACGCGCGCGCATCTCGATGCGCTCCGGCGGCACGGCCCATGCCCTATTCATCGCCGCTCTTTTCGCGGCGTTCTGCCGGAAGCCGATTGCGACGGTTAAGCGTTTATAACGCGCTAATTCGACATGTTATACTGTGCACCATCCCAAAGCTTTAGCGCTTTTAAATCCTAATAGACAACGATTCGACGCTTCCTTCATCAGTGCACATCGCCATCGACGCACACTCAGTCGGCGCACGTCTGGCCGGTAACGAGACTTACGCGGTCAACCTCATCGAAGCGCTGGCCGAAGTCGATCAGGTCAACAATTACACTCTCTATGTCACAAGACGCGAAGCGGTTGAGCGATTTGCCGGTCGCTGGCCTAATTTTCGAGTGCGACGGACGCTTCCGCATACGCCGCTCATCCGTATTCCGCTCACGTTTGAGCTGGAACTGAGGCGGCGGCCCGTCGATCTGTTGCATGTACAGTTTACTGCACCGCCTTTTGCTCCGTGTCCGGTTGTTGCAACAATTCATGATCTCGCCTTCGAGCACCTCCCCGAAACCTTCAACCGCCGAAGCTGGATGCAACTGCGTCTGACCGTGCGACGCACCGCGCGACGCGCCGCACATATCATCACGCCTTCAGAGTATTCGCGCCGCGATGTGATTAAGACCTACGGCCTCGACCCACAGCGTGTGAGCGTGACGCACATTGCGGCGGCTTCGCACTTTCGTCCCGCCGCTGCAATGGAAATCGAACGAGTACGCAAAACTTACGGCATCGATGGCGACTACATTCTGGCCGTTGGATCGATTCAGCCGCGCAAGAATCTGGCGCGTTTAATTGAGGCATATTCGGCCTTGCGCCATTGGCGGCAAAAAGATAAGCTGCCCCGGCTTGTCCTTGTCGGAAAAAAAGCCTGGCTCTACGGCGACACTCTCCGTGCCGTCGAGCGAGCAGAGGTCGGCGACCGAACAATTTTTACCGATTATGTATCTGAGATGGATTTACCGGCACTGTATTCGGGAGCGCTCTGTTTTGTTTATCCTTCATATTTCGAGGGTTTCGGACTGCCTGTCGTAGAAGCCATGCAGTGTGGCACGCCCGTTCTGACAGGCGATAGAACAAGCTTGCCCGAAATTGTCGGCGACGCCGGTCTTACGGTCGATCCGTTTGACACGGGCGCAATCTCAAATGCACTTCAACGTTTGATAGACGATGCTCGGTTGCGTGCAGACCTAAGCGGAAAGGGGCTCGGTCGCGCGCGTGATTTCGACTGGCGGGCGACGGCGCGCGCCACGTTGCAGATTTATAAAAGCGTCACACAGGAGGCGTGATGAGAGATGAGTGATGGGCGACGAGTAAAAGTGCAATCCGTTTTTACTCGTCGCCCATCACTCGTCTCTCATCTCTGTTATTGATGCGGATTGCGATCTTGGGAACGCGCGGTGTGCCGGCCAGCTATGGCGGGTTTGAGACCTTTGCCGAGCAACTTTCGACAAGACTCGTTGCGCGCGGGCACGATGTAACAGTCTATTGTCGCGCACACTACGTCTCGCCTCGACAGCTCGAATACAAGGGCGTGCGTCTTAAAGTGCTGCCCACTATCCGACACAAATACTTCGATACGGTCGTACACGCCTTTATCTCTTCCGCACACGCCGCCGCTCTGCGACGTTTCGACGCGGCCCTTATCTGCAACGCCGCCAATGCGCCTTTTGCTCCTTTGTTACGCGCGGCGCGCGTTCCCGTCGCCATCAACGTCGATGGACTGGAGCACAAGAGAAAGAAATGGAACTGGCTCGGTCGCGGCTACTACCGGATGGCCGAGCGTCTGGCCGTGTGGCTGCCGAATGAATTGGTGACGGACGCGCGCGTCATACAGGACTATTACATGACGCGCTATCGTGCGCGCTCGACGATGATCGCCTACGGCGCAGACGTCGAGCGAAGACAGGACAAAGCTGCAATCAAACAATGGGGAGTCGAGCCGAACCGCTACGTCCTGTATGTTTCGCGCCTTGAGCCTGAGAACAACGCCGAGATGGTCATCGAAGCTTTCAAGCGTGTGCGCACGCCGCACAAACTTCTTGTCGTCGGCGACGCGCCCTATGCTCATGATTACATCAAACACCTGCGCGCGCTCGCGCGACGCGACCGGCGGATAGTCTTTACGGGGTTCGTTTTTGGCGACGCATATCGTGCGCTACAACAGAATGCGTTGATTTACGTTCATGCGACGGAAGTCGGCGGCACACATCCTGCGCTGCTTGAAGCGATGGGCTACGGCAACTGCGTGCTGACGCTCGACACGCCGGAAAACCTCGAAGCCGTCGGCGAAGCCGCCATCCCTTACGCGGACACAAAAGATTTGGAGTCAAAGCTCCAACGCGTGCTGCGCGACGGGGCCGTCGTCAACACCTACCGCCGCCGCGCGCAGGATCGCGTCCGCGAACTCTACGATTGGGAATATGTGGTTGATCGTTATGAGAGCCTGTTTGCGCGGATGGCCGGGCGCGACGACCCGCATCAGATAGAAGCAGAGAGCGCAGGCCAAGCTGAAACGTCTGATGTGGCGAGCATTAAAAAATAGACTGTTAGTATTCTGATTGAGCGACTTTTATCGCTATTAGCAATTAGGAAGAAAAGGAGAGGCGCTTTTGCCTCTCCTTTTTGTCATCTGAGCGATTTGATTGCTGGATTAGATAAAGATGGACGCTATTAACTTGAGCTACAACTTTGCAATTCAAGAGACGCTTTATAGGGTTCTTTGTGCGGTCACATCTTTAAGGTTTTTACGTCAACGGGGCGCGCAAATAGAGAGTCGGGCACGGCGCGATTGAACTCGACCTTCTGATAGTTGATGCGGCTCGATTGTTGGCCGGCGCGGAAACGGTCGATGATAAAGGGAACTTGCACGCCGCCGATTGAGAGAAACTGTGCATAGCGGTCTTCTTCGTCAACTTCATCGCCTTCGCTGTTTGTCTTTCGATAGACTACTTTGGCGGGCAGAGCGGTCTTTGCATCAAACTCGAAATCGACTGTGAATCCATCCGGATATGTAAGACGCACGGTCTCGTTGCGACGCGCGAGTCCGGCCTCACGACGACCGACGTAGGAGAGTTTTACGCCCTCTGTGCGCCGCCACCATCCGCGCAGAATGTTGTCGAGGCTTGTACGCATGGCCGTATGAAACTCTTTGATTTGATCGGGCGTGGCATCGTTGATCGAACGTTTCATGCCGTCGTAGAGCCAGCCCTTGTCGCCTTCGTAGGTTTGAATGCTGCGTACGTTCGAGCCGCGAAACTCCGTGCGCTCGCGGTCGGGGAAGACAAGATAGTCAACAAACTTGATCGGAAGCGTCGCCACGCCGTTGTTAAAGGGCGTGAAGTAGCCCTCGGAGACAACCGTCCGCACGTCGAGAAAGGCGCGCCCGCCAAGCGCATCGACCGAACGCTTGACGATCTGCTCGGCCTTTTGCTCGGAAGCTTCTGGAACTTGCGCGTGCGTGATTGCTCCAATCAGGAGCAGGAGCAGACAAGCACCAATTGACAAGGCGCGTCTTTTATATTTGCGGCAGATTATTTCAGACATAACTTTTTGAGTGAGAACTCGCCATTAATTTGAGGCTGATTTGATTTCGGGCCGAACAAAGTTTAAGGGTCTTTGTGAAGGTGGCTTCACAAAGACCCTTGATGTTTAAGAGAACAACCACTGCATCACGGGTTGCCTGTTTAGTTGAGATTCGGTTCGCCCGAAGGCGTAATGACAATCTCGCCCTCGACCGCTTCGACGGCAAAGCGACCGGCCTGTTTCCACATCGCGGTAATCGGCAGCTTGACCTTCTCATCGATATGACGTTTGAGGAAGCGCGCGCCGTAGGTCGTGCTAAAGCCCTTTTCGGTAAGAAGGTTGATAGCATCTTCGGTGATGTCGAGCACCTTGCCCTGTCGCTCGATCTGAAGCTGTAGCTTGCCAAGGTAAAGTCGTGCAATCTCGCGTACCTCGTCCATTGTGAGAGGCGAGAAGATGACGATTTCATCGATGCGGTTGCGAAACTCAGCCGAGAAACGGCTCTCGGCAGCCTTCATCACGTCGCCCTTGATGGCCTTCATGTCGCCGAGCGTCTTTGTCCCGAAGCCAAGCGGCTTTTCGTACTTTTTGAAGTTCTCGGAGCCGAGGTTCGAGGTCATGATGACGATTGCGTCAGAGAGATAAACCTTCTTGCCGCGCCCGTCCGTGAGCCACCCTTCATCAAACGCTTGCAGGAAAAGATTCATCAAGACTGGCGAAGCCTTTTCGACTTCATCGAGCAGCAGAACCGTGTAAGGATTCTCGCGCAGTTGCTCGGTCAAAACTCCGCCGCGCTCCGAGCCGACGATGCCGCGCGGCATGCCGATCAGTTTCTCGATGCCGATGGTTCCGTCCATGTATTCGCTCATGTCGATGCGAACCATCTTCTCTTCGTCGCCGAACATAAATTCAGCGACAGCCTTTGCAAGCTCCGTCTTACCAACGCCCGTCGGGCCGAGGAAGAGAAGCACGCCGTCCGGTTTGTAGTGCGACTCTTTGAGCGGCCCCTTGTTAAGGCGCAGACGCTGTGCGACGGCGTGGACGGCCTCTTTTTGTCCGATCACGCGGTTGCCCAGCATATCTTCCATGTTGGAGAAGCGGTCGGTCGTATCGCGGAAGATCATGTCGCGCGGGATGCGCGATTCTTGCGAGATTACGTCGATAATATGCTCGGGCCTGACGACCATCGCATCGGGTTCGTTGATCTCGACCTTGACGGCAGCCGTATCGAGCCAGCCAATGGCCTTATCGGGCAGATGCAGATTGCGAATGTATTTGGGGGCCATCTCAAGCGCGGTGTTGATGGCATCATCCGAGATCGTCACCGAATAATTCTTCTCAAGACGCGGTCTGAGACCAAAGAGAATCTCGCGCGTTTCGGAAATCGAAGGCTCTGCAACTTTTACCTGACGGAAGCGGCGCGCAAGCGCCTCGTCTTCGGCGATGTACTCTTTGAACTCGGTGTTGGTCGTCGCGCCGATGATGCGAATCTCTCCGCGCGCCAAAGCGGACTTGAACATGTTGGCGGCATCACTTGATGTGCCGAGCGCCGCGCCCGCGCCGATGATGGTGTGTGCTTCGTCGATAAAGAGAATCAGATTGTCCTGTTCTTTGACTTCGTCGATGATGCCCTTGATGCGCTCCTCGAACATGCCGCGCAGCATCGTGCCTGCAACGAGTCCGCCCATCTGAAGCTGAACGATGTGCGAATTTCTGAGACGCGCCGGAACTTTTTCCGGCTCAAGCTCGATCAGGCGTGCGAGTCCTTCGACGACCGCAGTTTTGCCGACACCGGGTTCGCCCACGAGCATCGGCGAGTTGGCGCGCTCGCGGTGGCAGAGAATTTCGATCATCTGCTGGATTTCCTGCTCGCGTCCGATGGTGGGCGGCAGCCGGTCGGCACGCGCCAGACGGTTGAGCGATACGCCGAAGTGCTTGAGATACGACGGCAGCTCAAACTTCTTCTTGTACTGCTCCTCTTCCTGCTCGCGCGTGCGGACGCGTGCGCGCACCTGTTCGACGATTGCTTCAGGATTAGCGCCGAGATTGCGCAGAAGATTAACGAAGACGCTCCGCTCGTCTTGCGAGAGAGCCATGAAGAGGTCTGTCGCCTCGATGGTTTTTCGGCCTTGTGCGCGCGCGCGTTCCATCGCGCGCTTAAAGAGGTCGATGGTTTCCGGCGCGATACGAATGCCTTTATTGACGTTTTGATAACGCGCGGCCTCCAGACGCTTCTCGATCATCACTTTGACCGAGCGCGGGTCGAGCGAAAGGTCGCGCATCATGTTGTTAAAAAGATCGGCCTCCTCGATGGCGAGCGCGTTGAGGATGTGTTCGACGGCGATGTAGTTTTGATCGCGCCGCCGCGAATCCTGTACGGCCGACTCGAAAATCCGTTGACCGCTCTCCGCGAAACGGTCTTTGTATGTTCCTAAGTCTATCATTGCTTTCCCTTCCGGATGAGCGAAGTCAGTACATGCGTCATGTTGCCGACTTGTCTCATCAAATGTCCTTGTTCTGCTTTACGCGGTGCGGAGAAAATCGGTTCAGATTGCCAGGAATCCTGACGAAGTTTCGCGCGAGCGCGTGACGGCATTCGTTAGATGCAATGACCGAACCATGTCGTTGTGTTCATCAGTCGCGCGTTGCGCTTCCGAACACTTCGATATTAGCACAAGACGCACAGCAAATTTTCGGCCATTAGCAAAGGGAAAAATTAAAAAGGAAAAAGGCAAAAGCGTGCGGACAAATCCGCCACACTTTCGCCTTCAACCTTTGACCTTTTTCTTGTGTTAGAAGTCGTAGTCTTCGCCTCCGTGCATCGGCGGGGCAGCAGCCTTTTTGGTTTCAGGCGCATCGGTGATGGCGGCATCGGTTGTCAGCATCAATCCGGCGATAGACGCTGCATTCTGTAGCGCCGTGCGCACAACTTTGGTCGGGTCGATGATTCCGGCGGCCGAGAGGTCTTCATACTTTCCGGTCGCGGCGTTAAAGCCGGTCTTGCCTTTCGATTCTTCGACCCGGTTGATGACGATCGAGCCGTCCGTCCCTGCATTTTCGGCGATGCGTCGCAAGGGTTCCTGCATCGCACGCTGGAGGAGCTTGATGCCGGTCAGTACGTCGCCTTCGGCTTCGAGTTTTTCAAGTGCTCTGGCCGCACGAACGAGCGCGATGCCGCCGCCCGGAACAGTACCCTCCTGCGCCGCCGCGCGCGTCGCGTTGACTGCATCCTCGACGCGCATCTTCTTCTCTTTCATCTCGGTTTCGGTCGCCGCACCGACGCGGATAACAGCCACACCGCCGACGAGTTTCGCCAGACGCTCCTGCAATTTCTCGCGGTCGTAGTCCGACGTAGTTTCTTCGATCTGACGACGAATCGTCTGCACGCGACCTTCGATCTGACGTTGCTCGCCCGCGCCCTCGACAACCGTCGTGTTGTCTTTATCGATGATGACGCGCTTGGCCCGTCCCAAATCTTCGAGCGTCACGCTATCGAGCTTTACGCCGATGTCTTCGGTGATAAGACGACCGCCCGTCAAAACAGCGATGTCTTCGAGAATCGCCTTGCGTCGGTCGCCGAAGGCCGGAGCTTTGACGGCGCAGACTTTGATTGTCCCGCGCAGGCGGTTGACGACGAGCGTGGCGAGCGCGTCGCCCTCTACCTCTTCAGCGATGATGAGAAGCGAGCGACCCTGCTGCAAGACCTGTTCAAGAAGCGGCAAAAGATCGCGCATCGCTGCAATCTTCTTCTCATGCAGAAGAATCAACGGCTCGTCCAAAACACATTCCATGCGGTCTGGATTGGTCACAAAGTAAGGGCTCAGATAGCCGCGATCAAATTGCATGCCTTCGACAAGGTCAAGCTCGGTTTGCAGTGTGCGCGACTCTTCGACCGTGACGACTCCGTCTTTGCCGACCTTTTCCATTGCTTCGGCGATGAGGTCGCCGATCTCGCGGTCGTTGTTGGCAGATACGGCAGCGACGTTGGCAAAGTCAGTCTTGTCCTTGACCTTCTTCGACATCTTCTCCAGTTCCGCGACCGCAGCCTCAACTCCCATCTGCAACCCGCGCTGCAACTGCATCGGATTTGCACCAGCCGTCACATTCTTTACGCCCTCGCGAAAGATTGATTGCGCCAGGACGGTCGCGGTCGTCGTCCCGTCGCCCGCAATGTCATTTGTCTTGGAAGCAACTTCGCGCACCATCTGCGCGCCCATGTTTTCGTAGTTGTCCTTAAGACTGATCTCTTTGGCGACCGTCACGCCGTCTTTTGTGATGACGGGCGAACCGAATTTTTTGCCGAGCACGACGTTACGACCTTTTGGCCCGAGCGTGACGCGCACCGCGTTAGCCAAAGTGTTTACGCCTTTGAGCATCGCCGCGCGCGCATCTTCTCTAAACTTTAAATCTTTCGCTGCCACTTGTGGTGTTCTCCTCTAATTTTCTGAATCTGAATAAGTGCAAAGCTGTTAGCGATTGGCCCTTAGCCCGTAGAAATTTCTCAACGAAAAATTTCTACAATCACGCTTCAGACTTGCAAAGAGAAAAAGCTGACGGCTAATCGCTAACAGCTAACAGCTTTTTTATTCCGTCGCCGCCTGTGCTTCGCTGCTGCGCGCACGTCCGACCTGCACGCGCGCCGGACGCAACAACTGATTGGATATGCGATAGCCTCGACTATATTGCGCCGTCACGGTGTTGTCGCGCGCCGGCTCGACTTCGATTGTATCGACTGCCTCATGCAGTTCGGGATCGAATTCTTGACCGAGAGCTTCGACGGGCTCGGCACCAGCCTGTGCGAGTGCCGACTCAAAGCCGTTGATCGTTCCGCGTAGGCCGTCAAGCAGAGACTCTTTAGCGCCTCCTGCCTGAGCCGACTCGACGGCGCGTTGCAGGTTGTCGATGACGGGCAGCAGCGAGGCGACAAAATTGGCCTTCTCTCTTTGCACGCGCTCGTCTGCATTGCGATTAAGACGCTGGCGCAGTTCGTCCGTTTCGCGTCGGAGTTCTGCGCGCACCTGCTCAAAGCGCGCCTGCACGTCGCGCGCCTGCTGTTCGGCAGCCTGCGTGCGCGCTTCCAATTCCTCGACGTAAGTCGGTTTCAAGCTCGGCCCACCGGATGGATCACGTTCACGGTTTGCGCCTTCCGTCGCGTCGTCGTCGCCAAAATTGACGCGTCGCTTGTCGTTGACGCGAACGCGCTCCGCCTGTTCGGAGTCGTACGCCTCGGCGCGCAAGTCCTCGCCTTCGACCTTCTCAGACATATCGCCCTTGTTCTTGTTCCTTCGAAATGAAACCATATAGGTGAATCGTAAATCGTCAGTCGTTAATCGTAAAGCCGCATGAGCGACTATCGGCGATTGATAATTGACAACTTACGCGACCTTGATCTCGACGCGTTGCGGTTGGCGCTCTTTACGTTTGGGGAGCGTCAAACGAAGCACGCCGTCTTTGTAATCGGCCTTGATTGCTTCGCGCTCGACCGTCTCGGGCAAAGTGAAACTGCGAAGGAAACGACCGGCGGGTCGTTCCGCCCGTCGGACGGTCGCGTCTGTCTCAACGTGCGCACGCTCGCCGCGCACGCTCAAACGGTTTCCATCAAGCCCCACATCCAGGCCTTCGCGCGCAATGCCGGGCAGATCGAGCGTGATGATAAATTCTCCTTCGCGCTCATAAACGTCTGCCGCCGGAGTCCAATCGCTGCGCTCAATTTCGTCTTCGCCCTCGGCATGCGTGCGCCGCTCGGCGGCATCTTCAAACAGGCGATTCATGCGCTCCTGCAAAGTCATCAAATCGCCCATCGGATTCCAATGATGTCTTCTCATCTCGCCTCCAAATCAATCTATGAACCCGAAACAACGAACGCTGAATCAAAAGCCTTTTATTTTGCGTTCATCGTTCATACTTCACTGTTTCTCTTTAACCTGCCGTCGCCGTTACAGCAGGCTCGGCAGTGAGCTCCATCTGTCCCGCATCGGCTGAGACGCGTACAACTTGGCCGGGCAGAATCTCTCCGCGCAAAAGTTTTGACGCGAGCGGATTTTGCACGAGCGTCTGGATGGCCCGCTTCAACGGACGCGCGCCGTAGAGCGGATCGTAGCCTTCACGCGAAAGAAGCGCCTTGGCCGAATCATCGAGCACAAGATGTATGTCGCGGTCGGCGAGCAAGCGGCGCAGACGCTCCAACTGAATCTCGATGATGTTTGTGATCTGCTCGCGCGTGAGCTGATGAAAGATCACGATGTCGTCGATGCGATTCAAAAACTCCGGTTTGAAGTGTCCTCGTAAAATTTCCAGAACCTCTTCGCGCGCGGCTTCAGCATCGCCTTCGGCCTCTTGAATCTCGCGGCTGCCGAGATTCGAGGTCATAATCAGCACAGTGTTTTTGAAGTCAACCGTGCGCCCTTTTGAATCGGTCAGACGACCGTCGTCGAGAATTTGCAGCAGCACGTTGAAAACATCCGGGTGTGCCTTTTCGATCTCGTCAAAGAGGACGACCGAATAGGGACGACGGCGGACGGCTTCGGTTAGCTGTCCGCCTTCCTCATAACCGATATAGCCGGGCGGCGCGCCGATCATGCGCGCAACGGCGTGCTTCTCCATATACTCGGACATATCGAGAC
>CBDUCU010000081.1:0-11485 GCA_965365725.1 uncultured bacterium
TTTGGTTTGATACGCGAGCTTGAATTGCATCAGGAGGCGGGCTTTCATCCCTTGAAAGTCATTCAACATGCGACGGGCAACAATGCGCGCATCCTCGGCGAAGAGACTCGCTTGGGTCGCATCCGTCAGGGCTTTGCCGCCGACCTCATCGTCGTCAACGGCAACCCGCTCGAAAACCTCAAGGTGTTGTATCCAATTGGAGTCGAAGAGATACGCGACGGCAAGGCCGTCAAAACCGGCGGCATCGAATGGACGATCAAAGACGGTCGCGCTTATCACGCGCCCACACTCTTCGCCGACGTTAAAGAGATCGTTGCCAAAGCCCGCGCTGAGAGACGGGGCGGTAAATAATGAGTGATGAGTGATGAGTAATGAGTGATGAGTAATTGAATCTGTTTTCACTCATCACTCATCACTCATTACTCATCACTTACTTAATCTACGGCGCTTCGTAAATCGTGATGTCCTTTTTGCCTTTGCCGAGCAGCGCGCCGATGCCTGCGCCGATGCCTGCGCCGAGAAGAATTGATACGGGAACAAACTCATCTGCGAAATCGCCGCCGCCTGCTTTGTAGATCGGCCCACTGACGAGTGCGCCGCCTCCGCCGCCGATGCCTGCGCCGATGAGTGCAGCCGTCGAGCGCGACTTGCCGCCTTTATGTGAGACGCGCCGGATGTCGTCGCGCGCAATGGAGAAATCTTTTCCGTCGCGCAGGATAACGATTGATGTGTCTGTCGCGCTCTTAAACCTTCCCTCAACTTTGTCGCCGGCCAACGTCCGCACGACAATCTTTTCGCCTTCTACAATTTTTTGTACAACCGACCATTCACGGCTGCCTTCGGCTCTCTGTTGTCCGACGACAGGTGAAACCTGCGCGAGCGCGATGACGAGCGCAAGGCCGGATGCAAACAATCTGAATCTCATGTTAGTCTCCTTAATTCAAAAAAAGATCATTGCCGTCTGTCTGTGAGTGCAAAGGCCGTTCCGTTCTGATAAGCCCTGCAAAAGACGAGCAATGTTCTTGAATGTCACGCGTCGAACGCAGCAAACGTCCGACACGCGGCGCAATCTTTACGTCTGTTTGCATGCTTTTTTAGGAGGAGAAAAGCGATGGCGCTTGTCGGCGCTAACGAGTTGAAGAGAAAAGCAATGATTGTCGTTGACAGTCAGCCTTTCACGGTGGTCGAGGTCTTCTTTGCATCGCCGACGGCGCGCGGCGCGGCGACGATGGTACGCACGCGCTTGAGAAACCTGCTGACAGGAGCGGTGCTTGAGAAAAGTTTTCGCTCAAGCGAGAAGTTTGAGGAGCCCGACGTACAGCTTGCGCCCGTCTCGTTTCTCTATTCGGATGCGGAAGGCTTTCACTTCATGGACGAGACTTCTTACGAGCAGTTTATGTTGCCCGCCGAAAAGGTCGGCGACGACCGTTTCTATTTGAAGGATGGTGTTGCCTTGCAGATGCTCAAATACAACGGCGAAGCGGTCGCGCTTGAGCTTCCGCAGTTTGTCGAGCTAGCGGTCGCGCAGACAGAGCCGGGCGTGCGCGGCGACACGGCTGGCGGGCGGGATTTGAAACCCGCGACGCTTGAGACCGGGCTTGAGGTGCGCGTCCCGCTCTTTATCAAAGAGGGCGAAGTTGTTCGCGTCAACACGCAGACGGGCGAGGTCGCGGGCCGCGCATGAAGCTCAAAATTTATGCTGCGCAGATGCATGATTGAATTGAAGATTGCGCGCATGCATCATTCTAAAATGGAGATTGGGAAAGAGAGATGAGCACACAACCTAACAAAGCTATCTATTCGATGGTCGGTGTCAGCAAGCACTATGACAAGCGCGCCGTCCTCAAAGACATTTATCTTTCGTATTTCTACGGCGCGAAGATCGGCGTGATTGGTCTCAACGGTTCGGGCAAATCGTCGCTGCTACGGATTCTCGCGGGCGTTGATAAAAGCTTTACGGGCGAGACCGTTCTTTCGCCCGGCCATACGGTTGGCTTCCTCGAACAGGAGCCGCGTCTTGACGAGACAAAGACGGTGCGCGAGATAGTCGAGCAGGGCGTGCAGGAGACGGTCGATCTGTTGAAGGAGTTTGACGAGATCAACGCGCGCTTCGGCGAAGAGATGTCGGATGACGAGATGTCGAAGCTGCTTGAAAGACAGGGCGCGGTACAGGAGAAATTGGATGCGTTGGATGCGTGGGACCTGGATTCGCGTCTTGAGATGGCGTTGGACGCATTGAGGTGTCCGCCGGGCGATACGCCTGTCAAGGTTTTATCGGGCGGTGAAAAGCGTCGTGTAGCTTTGTGCCGACTGCTTTTGCAAAAGCCCGACATCCTTCTGCTCGACGAACCGACAAATCACCTCGACGCGGAATCGGTCGCTTGGCTTGAACAACATTTGCAACAGTACGCGGGCACGGTCATCGCGGTTACGCACGACCGATACTTTCTCGATAACGTGGCGGGCTGGATTCTCGAACTCGACCGGGGCGAAGGCATCCCCTGGAAGGGAAACTATTCTTCATGGCTTGAGCAGAAACAGGAGCGCCTGCGCCGCGAAGAGAAACAGGAGACCGAGCGGCAGAAGACCCTTGAGCGCGAGCTTGAATGGATTCGCATGGCCCCGAAGGCGCGTCATGCAAAGTCGAAGGCGCGCATCAATTCTTACGAAGCTTTGCTCTCTCAACAGAACGAGCGCGGCGCACGCGAGCTTGAGATCTATATTCCGGCGGGGCCGCGTCTCGGTCAGGTCGTGATTGAAGCCGAAGAGGTGTCAAAGGGATATGGCGAACGTCTGCTTGTTGAGGGGATGACGTTTCGCCTGCCGCCCGGCGGAATTGTCGGTGTAATCGGCCCGAACGGTGCAGGTAAGACAACTCTTTTTCGGATGATTACAGGAGCAGAGCAGCCGGATGCCGGAACGATTCGCGTGGGCGAGACCGTGCAGCTCGGCTATGTCGATCAATCGCGTGATGCGCTCGACGCAAACAAGTCCATCTGGGAAGAGATTTCCGATGGGCAAGACGTCGTCAAGCTAGGCAACCGCGAAGTTAATTCGCGCGCCTACGTCGGGCGCTTCAATTTTTCGGGGCAGGACCAGCAGAAAAAAGTCGGCATGCTTTCGGGCGGCGAGAGAAACCGCGTCCATCTGGCAAAGATGCTCAAGTCGGGCGCAAATGTCCTTCTGTTGGACGAGCCGACAAACGACCTTGATGTCAACACGATGCGCGCTCTCGAAGAGGCGCTTGAGAATTTTGCCGGCTGCGCCGTCGTCATCAGTCACGACCGTTGGTTTCTCGACCGCATTGCGACGCACATCCTCGCCTTTGAGGGCGAAAGCCGCGTCAATTGGTTCGAGGGCAACTATTCCGAATACGAAGCCGACCGTCGCGCCAGACTTGGTGCGGCTGCCGACCAACCGCACCGCATCAAATATCGACAGCTAACAAGGAGTTAAAACTATGAAGGCCATTTGGAACGGAAAAGTTTTGGCGGAGAGCGACGAAACGGTTGTCGTCGAGGGTAATCAATATTTTCCGCGCGAGTCGATCAACTCCGACTACTTCAAAGAGAGCGAAACGCACACAATGTGCCCATGGAAGGGGACGGCCAGCTACTTCGACGTGGTGGTTGACGGCGAAGTCAATAAGGATGCCGCATGGTACTACGCAGAGCCGAAAGAGGCCGCGCAAAACATCAAGGGGCGCGTCGCCTTCTGGCGCGGCGTGAAGGTAGAGTAAAGCCGAGAGATAAAGGATGAGCTTCAACAGAAGACTTGCAAACAGAAGACTCGCAAAAAGGGCGATGCGCGTTGCGCTCGCCCTTATCTTTTGCGCGACATCTCCTGGCGCAGTTACTACGTCGCAGCAGAGACAAAGAGACGTTGCTGCGAAGGCGACCGTCAGTCGAGGCGTGCGCGCCGCGCTTGAACGCATCAACGCAGATTCTCTACGCGGCCATCTTTCATTTATCGCTTCCGACCTTCTCGAAGGTCGCAACACGCCTTCGCGCGGGCTGGACCTCGCCGCCGAATATATCGCCGCACAGTTTCGCCGCGCGGGACTAGAGCCTGCCGGGAAGAACGGCGACGGCAACGAATATTTTCAAACGACCGAGTTTGCTTTGCGTGGCTCGCCGGAGAGTCCTGTTAGGTCGCAAAACGTCGCGGCGCTCCTGCGCGGCTCCGATCCCGTTTTGAAAGAGACTTACGTCATCCTCAGCGCACACTACGACCACATCGGCTTGAGCGAGCAGGCGACAGCCGATGACAAAATTTTTAACGGCGCAAACGACGACGGCTCAGGCACGGTTGCTCTTATCGAAGTTGCATCCGCGCTCGCGCAAATGAATCCGCGCCCGAAACGAAGCATCCTTTTTATTGCTTTTACGGGTGAGGAGAAAGGGCTTTTGGGTTCGCGCTACTACGGCAAGCATCCGCTCGTCCCGCTTGCGAGAACGGTGGCACAAATCAATCTCGAACATCTCGGTCGCACAGACGACATTGAAGGGCCGCAGGTCGGCACGGTCGCCGTGACGGGGTTTGATTATTCAACCATCGGCGCAACACTCAAACAAGCGGGCGACGCGCTTGGGATAAAAGTTTATCGACACCCGACCAAAAGCGATTCGTTCTTCCGACGCAGCGACAATCAATCGCTTGCCGATCTAGGCATCCCGGCACACACCTTAAGCGTCGCGTTTGAGTTTCCCGATTATCACGGCGCGGGCGATCATTGGGAGAAGATCGACTACGCGAACATGCAACGCATCACGCGTCTTGTCGCACTCGGTCTTCATTTGATTGCTAATGATGTAAAAGAGCCGCTCTGGAGCGAACAGAATCCAAAGACGCGTCGTTTCGTAGAGGCTTGGAATGCTCGGCGCGCAAAGCCCTAGATGGCTAAAGCTTCGAGACGCAACAACGACCTAAGGCGCGCAGCAATTACACTGCGCGCCTTATGCTTCTCCTCGCGCGTGAGACGCAAAAGACCGTACCCGCCCTTCAAAGGGCGTGACGCTTCAGGGGAGAAGCCTTCTTTGTTGGAGATGTCTGCTGGGCGGTCAGTGGCCTGCGACCGCGCCGGCGGCGACGCGCGCGCGCGCGGGCGTGCGTCGTTGATGACGCGTACACGCTTTGGCGAGAGCCTGTTCGACGCGCTGCGTGACGTTGCACTCAGGCTGTCGGCAGACGGCTGCAAGTTCGGAGATGACGAGGTATCGTGCGCGCTCAAGCATGCGCTGCTCACGGAAGCTAAGCGGCTTTGAGTGGCTGAGGAAGGTCAGGTTTTTTAAAACCTCTGCAACTTCAAAAACGTCGCCGGTGCGCATCTTTTCGGTAAAATCTTTGAAGCGATCTTTCCAATCATGCGCGGCGGGCGGAAAATCGTCTTCGAGAGTCTTAAGAAGCATCTCGCATTCGCCTGACGTGATGGGGGAGCGTAGGCCCACTTCGCCTGCGTTGGCGACGGGGACAAGCACGACCGAGTTTGTTGCCGCGAGCCGCAGAGTGTAGAAAGGGAGCGTGTTCGTCCCGATCTGTTTCTGTTCAATCTGCTCGATGGTTCCGATTCCGTGATTGGGATAGACCACTTTCTGGCCGATCTTGAAAGGCACCGCTTCACCTCCTGTGATTACAAAAAACCGGGCGCGCCGCACTGAATCGGGTTAAGAGGGTTCCCTTGAAGGCTCTTTTGTGCAACGCGCGACAAAGCATCGATTGTAAATTCTAACGAAAGTGTAACAAGCGTCTGCAAGGAGCGTCAAGCTTTAGGTTTCAAAGGGAAACAACCTCAATTGTTGTTGCAAAATTGCAACGGCCAATCAAGTAGAACGAAGCGCGAACGGGTTTTTGAGAGCCAGTCAAACGAGTCGCCTGTCATCCGAATGGCAAAACTGAGCGGGTCCAAAGTCGTCAAATCAAGCCTTCCGTTAAGTCATGCACGAGCCAACGTTCGTCAAAGCCAGCGCGCTTTAATCCTCATTGTTGATGATCTGCGCCAAAGGGAGCTCGATGGTAAAGGTCGATCCTTGTCCGGGAATCGAGCGGACGGCGGCCTCGCCGCCATGCGCGCGTGCGAGATGTTTGACGATGGCGAGACCAAGCCCTGTGCCGCCCATCTCGCGTGAGCGTGCGCGGTCAACGCGGTAGAAACGCTCGAAGATGCGCACGATGTGTTCAGGTGGAATTCCTTCGCCCGTATCGGCGACGCTGATGCGGTCGCGTGAGATGGTGCGCGTGTGTGCGACCGTGACGTTGCCGCCTTCGCGGTTGAACTTGACGGCGTTATCAACAAGGTTCGTCAGCATCTGCTCAAGCCTGCGCGCGTCGGCATAGACAAAAATATCGGCCGGCACATTGTTGCGCAGCTCAACGCCGCGCAGTTCCGCGCGCGCGGCGAGCGAGGTAAAGCATTCGTTGATGAGCGAGCAGAGCCGCACGGGCGCAGGCTCGACCGTTACCGTGCCGGCTTCGATGGCCGAGAGTTCGAGGATGTCGTTGATGAGATCGCGCATCCGTTCGGAGTTGCGCCGGATGATTGAGAGAAATTTCGTGCGCGTCTCAGCATCGTCTGCTCCGCGCTCTTCGAGCGTCTCGATGAAGGTGAGAATTGCCGTCAGCGGCGTGCGCAATTCATGAGAGACGTTTGAGAGAAATTCCTGCCGGACGCGCTCAAGACGTTCAAGCCGCGTGATGTCGAAAAACACTCCGACCGCGCCGCGCACGTCGCTTCCTTCGACGACCTCGCGCTGGCGCAGAGGCGCAACGTGCAGATCATAAACGCGTCGGTTGCCGTCGTCTCCCGTCTCAATCTTTACTTCGGCTCGCTCGCCGCGTGCGACCGCCGCAGCAAAGGCGGAATAAAGCGAAGGGTTGCGCGTCAGCTCGCTCAGACGGCGCGCGCCCGGCGCAGCTTCATCTTCGCTGCTCGTGCCAAAGATGGCGCGCGCCGAATCGTTTGAGGCGACGACGCGCATCGTGCTGTCGATGACAAGCACGCCCTCGCGCATGCTGTCCATAGTCGCTTCGAGCAGCGCGCCCGCAGGCACTTCGCCTGCGACGACGGCGCGCGCCACCGTCGGCATTCTCACATCGATGTCCGTCGGATGAGGTTGTATTTTATCAAGCGCAGAAAAACTTTGGGATGGACGAGGTATGAGAAGACGCGCCGCAAGAAACCCGGCGGAGGCGAAACCGAGTGCGGCAAAGGCAGCCGTCGTTCCCCACAAGTAGGCGACAATGCACGCGGCGGCCACGATGCCGAGACTAAAAAGCGCGAGCCGTAGGCGAGCATTCATCGAAGCAAGTTTATAAGGGATTGCATTTGTTAGGCGAGTTGCACGGGTCGTTGTGGGAAAGCGTAAAGGCTCAGAACTCTGGTAAATGCAGATTAGAAGGATGAGACACGAATTGTTCTGCGTAGAATTCGTCTAATCCGTGTTGTCCGTGTTTCTCTCTTCTCCGCCGCTTGTGCAGCCGACAAAGCGATAGCCAACACCGACCACCGTCTCGATGGCATCTCCGCACGGCCCAAGCTTTTGCCGGAGGCGGCGGATGTGAACGTCGAGCGTGCGCGTGTCGCCGTAATATTCATAGCCCCAGACGTTGTCGAGCAACTGCTGGCGCGTCGCTACGCGACCCGACCCGCGCGCCAGCGCCGCCAGCAGGGAAAATTCCTTGCGCGTCAGCTTCACCTGCACGCCGTTGCAGACAACGCGCATGTCTCCGAAATCGATGGTCATGCGGCTGTCTTCGTAACGCGCCGCCGCCGTCTCATCCGAGCGGCGCAGCACGGCGCGCACTCTCGCCATCAATTCGCGCACCGAGAAGGGTTTTGAGATGTAATCGTCCGCGCCGAGATCGAGACCGGCCACGCGGTCGGCCTCGCTTGTGCGAGCCGTGAGCATGATGATCGGCGTGCGTCGCGTCGATGGCTCGCGTCTTAAGCGACGGCACAACTCGGTGCCGCTCATGCCGGGCAGCATCAGATCGAGGATGATAAGAGAAGGCGGACTTTTCGCGTCGAGCGCAAGCTGTAAACCTTGTTCGCCCGTGAGCGCGACGCGCGCCTCTAATCCATCGCGCTCAAGGTTGTAACGCAACCCCTCGGCGATGTCCGGGTCGTCTTCAACAATCAGGACGGGTTTTGCCATAACGATGAATTACGAACGCGAAACGATGAACTAGAAGCATCGGCCACCATTCATCGTTTCGCGTCGATACTTTCCTTCAGTGGCTGTGCTTGATGATGGCGGCTTCCGTCATATAGACGGTCAGCTCGCAAACGTCTGTGACGTAATCGCCAATGCGCTCAAGATGTTTGGCGACGAGCAGCAGACGCGCGGCGCGCTTCGTGGTCGTCGGGTCGGCGGCCATCGTCTCGATCAGACCGTGAAAGACGCGCTCGTAACATTCGTCGATCTCGTCGTCGGAGGCGATGATGCGGCGCGCGGCTGCGCCGTCGCCGCGCGTAAATGCATCGAGCGCCGCACGCAGCATCCGAGAGGCGCTCGCCGCCATCTGCGGAAGCTCGGAGAGCGGTTTCATCTGCGGCTCGTCGTTAAGATCGAGCGCGGCGCGCGCAATGTTGCAGGCGTGGTCGGCGACGCGCTCTAAAATGGGCGTGACTTTGGCGACGGCCACGACGAATCGCAGGTCGCGCGCCGCCGGTTGCCTGAGCGCCAGCACGTCGATACAGAGACGGTCGATCTGCACTTCAAGCTGGTCGATGACCGAATCGTTTTCCAAAACCTCGCGCGCCGTCGCGCTGTCGCGTTCGGTCAAAGCATACATGGCGCGCTGCAAGGCGGTCTCGGTCTCGCCGCCCAAAAGCAGCACGCGGTCGCGCAGCAGGTCGAGTTCGTCGTCTAGTCGTCTGTGTATTTCCATGTTTTTAAGCTACTAGCTGTTAGCTGTTTTGCGATTAGCTGTTTACACGCACCGGCGCAGAATCATCAAGCATACAATTTAACTGTGAAATGTCTTAGCTGACGGCTAAAAGCTAACGGCTAATCGCTCCTGTCAACCGAATCGCCCCGTGATGTAGTCTTCGGTCAGTTTCTCCGAAGGATTGGTAAACATCCGTTCAGTAGAATTAACTTCGATAAGCTTGCCGAGCCAGAAGAAGGCCGTCTGATCAGAGACGCGCGCGGCCTGCTGCATGTTGTGCGTGACGATGACTATTGTGTAGCGGCTCTTTAACTCGGCAATCAACTCTTCAATTTTTTGCGTCGCGATGGGGTCGAGCGCCGAGGCAGGCTCGTCCATCAAGATTACTTCGGGTTCGACGGCCAACGCGCGCGCAATACACAGACGCTGCTGTTGCCCACCCGAAAGACCGAGCGCGCTCTCTTTGAGACGGTCTTTTACTTCGTCCCACAGCGCTGCGTCTTCCAGAGCCTTGCGCACGCGCTCTTCTGTTTCAGTACGACCACGCGCGAGACGATTGATGCGAAGGCCGTAAGCGATGTTTTCATATATCGACTTTGGAAATGGAGTCGACTTTTGAAAGACCATCCCGACTTTGCGCCGGAGCGCGACCACGTCGGTCGCGCTTTGATAAATGTCCTGGCCGTCGATAAAGACGCTGCCTTCGACGCGCGTTCCTAAAATCACGTCGTTCATCCGGTTGAGCGTCCGCAGGACGGTTGACTTGCCGCAACCCGATGGCCCGATCAAAGCCATCACGATGCGCTCTGGAATGTCGAACGAGACGTTATGAACGGCCTGCGAGCGACCATAGAAAAAGTTGAGATTGCGGATGCTGATCTTAGTCGCTGACGGTTCGGGGTCGTTGCGCTCGCCCGCGCCCTCGGATGATTGGCGCGCAACCGCAGCCGCGCCGACGTTGACGGTCGGCGTTCTCTCGCTTTTACTATCTTCCGGGCCGCGTACAGACATCATCTTCAGCCAAAATGTCCCGTGATGTACTCTTCGGTCAGCTTCTCCGAAGGGTTCTCAAAAATCTTCTTTGTCCCCGCCGCCTCGACGAGCTTGCCCAAATACATAAAAGCAGTCTGATCGGAGACGCGCGCGGCCTGCTGCATGTTGTGTGTGACGATGATAATCGTCACCTGACGTTTGAGCGTCTCGATCAACTCTTCGATGCGCGCGGTAGCGATTGGATCAAGCGCACTGGTCGGCTCGTCAAAGAGCAGCATCTCGGGGTCGGTGGCGAGCGCGCGCGCAATGCAAAGGCGTTGCTGCTGCCCGCCTGAAAGCGCGTAGGCAGATTGTTTCAAGCGGTCTTTAACCTCGTCCCAGAGCGCGGCTGAACGAATCGCACGCTCGACCTTCTCATCGACAACTGCGCCCGTCTCGCCCATCAGCCTGAGTCCGAAAGCGACGTTCTCAAAGATCGACTTTGGAAACGCGTTCGGCTTTTGAAAGACCATGCCGATGCGCATACGCATCTCGACGGGGTCTGTCTCGGGCGCAATGATGTTGACGCGGCTCGGCAGCAAGGTGATGCGTCCCTCATAGCGGTTGGCAGGGTATAGATCGTGTATGCGGTTAAAGCAGCGCAGCAGAGTCGATTTACCGCAACCCGAAGGGCCGATAATTGCCGTCACACGGTTGGATGGGAAAGAGAGATTGATATTTTTGAGAGCCTGATGCTTGCCGTAATAAAAATTCAAATCCTCGACAACGGCCTTTGCTTCCATCGGTTCTTCGACGGCGGTTGAGAGCGTCGTGTGAATAGCGGCAGCGCGCGCCGCCCGATCAGTCGTATGCGGGTCTGCGTGCGCACCCGTCCGATGCTCTGCGCTCTGCTGCATGTTTCTCTCCAACCTTGTCTCCATCATTTCCTTTCTTACCACTTGATGCGCTTGCGCACCCTGTAGCGAATCAGGATGGCGACGGCGTTAAGAGAGAGCGTGACGATAATCAGAATAAGTCCTGCGCCCGCCGCATTGACGACGAAATCCTGATCGGGGCGCGACACCCAGTTGAACATCTGAATCGGAAGCACGGCGAAAGGCGACCACAACCACTCGAACGAAACAAATGGCGGACGCATTTGCACGGGCGCGGGCGGCAGGAAAGCGATAAAGGTCAGCGCGCCGATGGTGATGAGCGGCGCGGTCTCGCCGATGGCGCGCGACAAGGCGATGATGATGCCGGTCATCGTGCCGCCGACCGAGTATGGCAGAAGATGATGACGAACGACTTGCCACTTCGTCGAACCGAGCGCGTAAGCGGCCTCGCGTATGCCTTGCGGGATGGTTCTGAGGGCCTCGCGCGTGGCAACGATGACGATTGGGAGAATCAAAAAGGCAAGCGTTAGTCCTCCTGTCAGGATGCTCTGCCCCATTCGGAATTGATAGACGAGAAGCCCCAGGGCCATCAACCCGTAGATGATCGACGGCACGCCCGCCAGATTTGCGATGTTGATCTCGATCAGGTTCGTCAGCCAGTTTTTGCGCGCATACTCTTCCAAATAAACGCCCGCCGCAACGCCGAGCGGAACGGCCGTACAGGCCGTCAC
>CBDUCU010000082.1:0-11444 GCA_965365725.1 uncultured bacterium
CTTGAGCGTCAGCAGCGCGAGCATGCCGTTTTTAGTCAAAACGGCTGTGCGCAGACTGGTGGGTTCCTCTTCATCATCCTCTTCGTCGTCGAAATCGTCCGTATCAGTAAATTCCGAAGAGTATGTTTCGGTCTCGTCATCAATCAAATCGTCAAAAAAATCGTTCTCGTCTTTCATCGAATTATCATTCTCCAAAAATCAATGATCTCGCCTTTAGCGCGGACGATTATACTACTCGCTCGTCGACGTGAATACAAAATCGCTCTCTCTTTTGAAGATGCCGCGCGCGCGTTGGAGTTGGCTCCTGACGCTACTTGCGACCCACCAGCGTTGCCACGCTTGAGACCAAATCCTCAAGGCTGACGGGTTTGGCGAGATGTTGTTGAAAGCCCGCTTCGAGCGCGCGATGATAATCGTCTTGTCGAGCATGCGCCGTCAAAGCAATCGCCGGAACTGTGCCGCCGCTTGCTTTGTCGCGCTCGCGCACGCGACGAATAAACGCATACCCGTCCTCGCCCGGCATCTCGATGTCGGAGATCAGCACGTCCGGGCGCAGGCGGTCGAATTCATCGAGAGCTGCGGCGGCTCCTTCAACCGTCACGACTTTTGCCCCGTAGGTTTGAAGTATGATCGAGACGACCTCGCGTGCGTCCCTTTGATCGTCCACGACAAGCACGCTGATCCCGCGCAGGATGTCGGTTTTCGGCGCGGGAGCGCCGGAGCGTGCTTGAGTCTCCGGCAGAAGATTCTCTTCTCGTGTCGGCGGCTCGTGTTCGTCTCGCAGAAGCGGTAGCTGCACCGTGATGAGCGCGCCGCGCCCTTCACCTTCGCTCTCGGCTTTGATCGTTCCGCCGTGCAGTTCGACAAGGCTGCGCGCGATCGAGAGACCGAGACCGAGACCACCGTGCCGGCGTGTCGAAGAGCTGTCGGCCTGACGGAAACGGTCAAAGACAAAAGGCAAAAATTGCTGGCTGATGCCCTCGCCCGTATCCGTCACGACGATTTCGGCCTTGTCCTCTTTGCAGGTCAGCATCACCGAAACTTTGCCGCCTGTGGGTGTAAACTTGACGGCGTTTGAAAGCAGATTCCATGCGACCTGTTGCAGGCGGTCGGCATCGCCGCTGACGCGACAAGGCTCGTCCGTCATTTCAATTGTGAGGCTGATATCCTTGGCTTCAGCCGCAGGCCGCACCACTTCAGCCGCCGCCTCGACCACTGCAAGGAGGTCTGTCGGCTGCATCTCAAAACGAAACTTGCCGGAGATGATGCGCGAGATGTCGAGCAGATCGTTGACAATCTGTTGTTGGGCGCGCGCATTGCGCTCGATGGTGGCAAGCGCGCGCTGACGCGCGGCTTCGTCAAACTCCATCGTGCGAAGCATATTCGCCCACCCGATGATAGGCGTAAGCGGCAGACGCAGCTCGTGCGAGACATTGGCGAGAAACTCGTCTTTGAGACGGCTCGAATCTTCAGCGCGCGTGCGTGCTTCGCGTTCGCTCTCCAGCAGCTGCGCGCGCTCGGTCTCAGAGCGGCGCAGCGCGTCGAGCGATCTTTCAAGCTCGCGCTTGCGCTCCGTCACTTCGCGCGCCAACGCTTCGAGGCTCTCCTCGCGGCTTTCCAGCTCGCGGCGCAAGACTTCGCGCGTGCGCTTCATCGAGACCAGATGACGAACGCGCGCGCGCAATTCTTCAACGGCGAAAGGCTTCATCAGATAGTCCTGCGCGCCTTCGCGCAACAGACGCACGCGCAACTCGTCGTCGGCCTTTGCCGTCAGCATGACGACAGGCACTTCGTCGAGTTGATGATGCGTCCGCAACTCGCGGACAAATATATCGCCGGTCATGCCGGGCATCATCACGTCGGAGAGAATCAGATCGGGTTTGAGCGCCTGCGCTTTCCTGAGTCCTTCTTCACCGCCGCCGGCTGATTCAACGCGATACTCGTCCGCGAGCGTCTCGACGATAAAGCGATTCATCTCGGCGTTGTCTTCGACGACGAGCACAAGCGGCGCAGCTTCACCCGCCAGCGACCGTACGGGCGCAAGCGAAGCGACCTGTTTACCAGCCGCCAGCTCGGTCGCGCGCAAAGCATCGAGCGCCTGACGCGCCATCTCGGCATTATCAATCGCCGTCTCATCAACCAACTCGTGCGTCTGCGTCCCGGCGGGCGCGTCAAGCGGCAACTCGACGCGGAAGAGCGCGCCGCCTTCCGCAGATGCTTCAGCCGTGACGTGTCCGCCGTGCATTTCGACAAATTCTTTTGTGATGGCGAGCCCCAGACCCGTGCCGCCGAATTGACGCGCCGTGCCGCTCTCAAAAGTTCCGCTCTCTATTTGACGAAATCGCTCAAAGACGACCTCGCGCATCTCTTTGGGGATGCCCGGCCCCGTGTCTTCGACTTCAAAGACGGCCAGGTCTTTCGCGCTGGCGTCGTATTTGAGCGCGCAACGAACGCGACCGCCGTCAGGCGTAAACTTAAAAGCGTTTGAGAGCAGATTAAGAAAGATGCGCTGTACTTTGTCCGGATCGACTTTGGCGCGCGTCTCGGGCGGGGTTTCGACCTCGAAGCGCAAATTTCTTTCAAGCGCGAGCGACTCGAAATGCGAGGCCGTCAAACGAAGCGCGCGCGCCAGATCAATCTCCGCATAGTTGAGAGTCATCTTTCCGGCTTCGAGCTTTGCCACGTCGAGCAGATCGTTGACCTGTTTGAGAAGGTTGCGCGCGTTGACGTTGACGAGCTCAAGCGCGCGATGTTGATCTGCATTGAGGTTGTCTGCGGCCAGCAGCTTCTCCGCAGGACCGAGGATGAGCGCCAGCGGCGTGCGCAGCTCATGCGAGACGTTGGAAAAGAATTGCGTCTTGAGGTCGTCAATCTGTTTGACCTTTTGGTAAAGCGTCTCAAGCTCGCGGTTGGCCTCTTCCAGATTGACGCGCCGCTCTTCTGAAAGCTTCGCCGTGCTGATCAGTAGAAGCGTACGCGGGACGAGCGGCGGCAACACGACGGCTGTCGCCAGCGATGCGGCTGCCGTAATTAGTTTGACGTAGCCCGACAACCAGTAGGCCGCATAGTTGAGCGTCACGACCTCCATAAAATGCGTCATGCCGCAGGCGATGATAAAGATGCCGAAAGCGATAAAGACCCAATGGAAGGGGATGTCGCGTCGCACGCGGTTGATGAGATAGGCAAGCGTCAAAGAGATTGCGACGTAGGAGAGCCCGATCAGAAAATCCGAAGCCGCATGCAGCCAGACGAGCGAAGGAACCCAAAGGTAACAGTGTATGTGCGGCATAAACATGCCGTCAGGCGTGCTCGTCGCAAAAAGGTTTGCAAAGAGTCCGGGCCACGCAAACAAAAGCGCGGCCGCGACGGCAATCAATGCCAGACTGTATCGCGTCAAAGACGCTTCAGTAACGTTCAAAGACTTCAACAACATGATCGGCCCTCATAGATAACGGAATAAACTGCTTCGATTTTTCGGGTGTGCAGATGATAACCGAAGAACGAGTCGAGCGCAGAATAAACATCCCTCTCAACAAACAATACAAATGAGCTTCGTGCTAGGATGAGCGCATATGAAGATAGAGGCCAGGAGTTAGAAGTCAGAATTAATATCGAAGACGAGGATTACGTTGTTCTGACTCCTGACTTCCTAATTTCCGACTTACTTTTGGGAGGACGAGAGATGCGTCTGACAGAGATGTCGAACTGCGCGGGTTGAGCGGCGAAACTGCCGCCGGGCGCGCTCGCTCAGGTTCTGAGCGGATTAAAGATTTCCGAGCACAAGGATTTGATCGTCGGCATCGAATGGGCCGACGACGCGGGAGTTTTCCGTCTGCGCGACGACCTTGCGCTCGTCCAGACGGTCGATTTCTTCACGCCGATTGTTGACGACCCATTCGACTACGGACGCATCGCCGCACTCAACTCAATTAACGACGTGTGGGCGATGGGCGGCGTGCCTGTGACGGCGCTCGCCGTCACGTGCTTTCCAAAAAAGGGGGTTGAGTTTTCGATTCTCGGCGAGATCATGCGCGGCGGCCTCTCCATACTCGAAGAGCACTCGGTCGCGCTCGTCGGCGGACACAGCGTTGACAATCAGCAGATCATGTTTGGCTACGCCGTGACGGGAACGATTGATCCCGCGCGCGTCGTTACCAATCGCGGCGCGCGCGCGGGCGATGCGCTTATCCTGACAAAACCAATCGGGACGGGCGTTGTCTCGACAGGCATCAAGTTTGGCAAGGCCGATCGGTCTGTGGTTGAAACGTCTCTGCAAACGATGCTGCACGCGGGCCGACGCGCTTCGGAGCTGATGGTCGAAGCAGGCGCTCATGCCGCAACGGACGTGACGGGTTTCGCCCTGCTCGGTCACGCGTGGGAATTGGCGCGCGCAAGCCATGTCACGCTTGAGATTGATTCGACGAGCGTACCGACAATTCCCGGCGCGCTTGAGCTTGCCGCCGCAGGGATGCTCACAAGCGGCGACAAGTCTAATCGCGCTTACGTCGGCGAAGATGTCTCAATCAGCAACGCTGTCAACAAAGAGACGACTTCGCTTCTCTTCGACCCGCAGACGGCGGGCGGCCTCCTCATCTCGATTGCGGAGGCGCGCGCCGATTCGCTTCTCAACGCTCTGCGAGAAACATATCCGCAGGCGGCGCGCATCGGCAGCGTTACCGAGCGCGGCGCGCGGCTGATTAACGTCGGATGAAAAATGAGCTGACCGAACAGCAACGTTTTGAAGCTGGCGCGTCGCGCTATGCTGATTATCTCGAAACAAACGAGGGCCGTCTGCGTCTTGATTTGGCGTGGATGAATCTGCGTGAAGCGTTGAAGGCGGCGGGCCTTACGCGCGGGCGTGCGCTCGACGTCGGCGGCGGCACGGGCGCGCTCGCTTTGAAGCTTGCCGCTGCCGGGTGGGAAGTAATGGTCGTCGATTCCTCCGCGTCGATGCTTGAGATTGCGAAAGAGTCTGCGCGGTGCGAAGGTCGAGAGACAACTTCGCGCATAAAGTTTTATCAAGCAGACGGCGCTTCAATCTCCGATTTTTTCGATCATGCTGCGTTTGATTTGATTACCTGCCACAACGTCATCGAATACGTCGCCGACCCGCAAGCTCTCGTCTCATCCATAGCCAAAATCGTGCAGCCGGACGGTCTTGTCTCCCTGCTTGCACGAAACCGCGCGGGCGAAGCCTTGCGCGATGCCGTCAAGCTGCAAGACCTCGACTCGGCGCGCAACGCGCTCACGGCTGAGAGCGTGCGCGAATCGCTCTACGGCGGCCCCGCGCGTGTCTTTGACGCACAAAGTCTCGGCTCGCTTCTCGAAGCTTCGGGCCTTTATGTCGTCGATGTGCGCGGCGTGCGCGTGGTCGCCGATTATCTGCCCGCGTCGTTCTTCTCGCAGCCGGACGCTTACAGCCGCCTGCTCGATTTCGAGCATGAGGTCGGCGCTCGTCCTGAATTTGCCGCCGTCGCGCGGTACACTCAAGTTCTCGCACGCGCATCATAAGTGCACAATGAAATTTTTGATGCGAGCGACAAACAACTCTTTTCTGATGCGCGCTCTTCTGGTTGCGCTTCTCTCTTTAACGCTTACGGCTTGCGCGGGCGGCTCTG
This sequence comes from uncultured bacterium, assembly GCA_965365725.1. GTDB lineage: Bacteria > Acidobacteriota > Blastocatellia > Pyrinomonadales > Pyrinomonadaceae > DASQDT01. Next base: position 5,619 of record CBDUCU010000082.1, read on the forward strand.
CGCAACAGACAAAGCGTGCGCCAGCGCCACAGCCGCAGCCGTCGCCCTCCGGCACGCCTCGCGCAACGCCTGAGAGCGAGCCTGCGCCCGTAATCGAGCGCGCAACGAGCGAGCCGTACACGGGCGACCTCTCGATCTTTGAAGACAAAGAACGCGAGAAGAATTTACAGATTGATCGCGTGATGGATTTGCTCGGCATAAGAGAGGGGGCAAGCGTGGCCGACATCGGCGCAGGCTCTGGCTGGTTTAGCGTTCGCGCGGCGCGCCGTGTCGGAGCAGAGGGCCAAGTTTATGCCGTCGAGATCAACGAAGACTTTATCAAACACATCGACAAACGCGCCGCCGAAGAAGGTCTCGCGCAGATACGCACTGTGCGCGGGAAAGAAGACGACGCGCTGTTGCCTGAAAAAAGCGTCGATGCGGTTCTCCTGCTCAAGACCTATCACGAAATCGCGCAACCCGTCCGACTGCTTTCACGCATGAAAAGGTCTTTGCGTGCGGGAGCGCTTGTCGGCATCATCGACCGCAACGGCAAGGGCGACGATCACGGCATCGACAAAGAAAAGGTTTTGACCGAAGCCGCACAAGCCGGCTACGAGCTTGTCTCCGAGCACGACTTTGTCAAAGACAACATGGACTACTTCCTCGTCTTCCGCGTCAAGCGTTAGCTTGCGCGTGGGTGTTGGCGGTGCGTGCGGTTGACACCTTCAAAGACCGTACGGTAATTTGGCTCGTACCGCGAGACAGGTTCAAGTCCCGTTCGTCTAGTGGCCTAGGACACCGCCCTTTCACGGCGGCGACACGGGTTCGACTCCCGTACGGGACGCTACTTTTATCAACGAAAACAGCCGCCTTCGGACGGCTGTTTTTGTTAGCATGGCATAGCTGTTTTAAGCCACAGACCAGAAAATAATTGACTATGCAAACTAACAAAACTGAGAACAAATCAAATGAACCAAGTCAAAGCCCTTTTGTTCAGACTTTCTTCCACGGCACAAAGGCTGATCTAAAGATTGGAGACTTTATTGAAGTTGGTCTTAACTCAAACTACGGTCAAAGAAAAAATGCGAAATATATCTACCTGACAGCAACTTTGGATGCAGCTATTTGGGGCGCTGAGCTTGCTCTGGGGGAAGGACGCGAAAGAATCTATTTAGTAGAACCGACAGGGCCAATTGAAGACGACCCCAATTTAACTGATAAAAAATTCCCGGGTAATCCAACAAAATCTTATCGTTCAAAACATCCGTTTAAGGTTGTCGGCGAGATTACTATTTGGCAAGGACACTCACCCGAACAAGTCAAAGCAATGAATGAGGGATTAGCAAAACTTAAAGAACAAGGTATTGAGGCAATAGAGGATTAACTAAATCTATGAAACTAAATAGTCCCCGCTTAAAGACTCGCGGTGCAGTAGAAAAACTGAAGACAAAGAGCGTGCGGTGAAGACAGAATATCTATTCCAACGTTAACGAATAGAGCGCGAACTTTTTTCCGTTGCGGTTGGACGAGAAGAGCAAACTCTTGCCATCGGGCGACCAGTGCGGCGACGTGTCTATAGCCGTGTCGCGCGTTATGCGTAAGACTCCAGTCCCGTCTGAGTTCATCAGATAAATCTCCGGATTGCCGTCCGCCTCGCTGACAAAGGCGATGCGTTTGCCGTCGGGCGAGACGGAGGGGGACATGTCGAATCCGCGACGGAAGGTAAGACGTTTTATAAGCTGGTCGCCTTCGAGATCGAGAGAGAATATCTCGAAATTTCCTGTGCGCCCGTCCTCTTTATCGTTCGAGAAGAGGATGCGTCTGCCGTCAGGCATCCACGCGGGCGCGGTGCTTGAAGCATTGATGGAATTAAGACGACGCTGGTCGGAGCCGTCAGAGTTCATCAAGTAGAGTTGAAAGACATCGGAAAGCCCATCGCGGTTGCTGGCAAAAACAATTTGCCTGCCATCGGGCGACCAGGCGGGCTCGACATCTCTGGCCGAATTATTTGTTAAATTCTTTAGTCCGTTGCCATCCGGCTTAATCAGATAAATTTCCGTGTTTCCGTCCGCATAATTCTGAAAGACAATCCATTCGCCATCGGGCGACCAATTGGACACAACTCCGGCCCTTTTTGTTTCCGTTAGCCGACGGCTCTGCTCCGTCTCCAAATCAAGGATACGCAGCTCGCGGCCTCCATCCTCCATCTCGGCCTGATAGACGATCCTCTTGCCGTCGGGCGCGTAGGAAGCGAAGCCTAAATTGCCGCGCTCATCGGCCAGAATCGTCTGCGTGCGAAAAGCCTCTGCATCCATCACAAAGATGTCGTCTTTTTCATGGCGGTCGGAGATAAAAGCGATCTTGGTTCCGTCCGGCGACCAACATCCCGGCTCGACCCACTCGGCCGTGTCCCAGTGCGTCAGCTTCAAGGTTTGTCCGCTCCCGTCCACGTTGACGAGATAGACGTCGCTGTTCTCGTTTTCGCGGTCAGACCCAAAAGCGATTTGCGTCCCGTCAGGAGAAAAGACTGGATGATTATCAACCGACGGGTTGTCGGTCAACCGCCGCACATCGCCGCCCTCCGCGTTCATCAAATAGATTTCGAGGTTGCCGTCGCGCGCGCTGGCGAAAGCCACTTGCCTGCCGTCGGGCGAGAAGGTTGGGTCCGCGTCAAACTCGGCGTGGTTGGTAATGTTTCTGCTCGTCTTCGTTTCGACCGAATAGATAAAGATGTCGGAGTTGCCGTCGACAACCTTCTGATAGACGATCTGTTTTCCATCCGCAGACCAATCGAAGTTGCCTCTGAAGAATGGCAGCGCCGTCTCGTTTTTGCCGTCTGCGTTCGCCAGATAGTAGGCGGACGAGTCATTCGGCTTCTCAAAAATAACTTTGCTCTCGTCGAGCGACCAGATGCCGAATTTGAGATTCGGAAAATCTTTAACAATTGTTTGACTTGTGCCGTCTCCGTTCATGACCCACGACTCGGCATGACGATTTGCGCCTGTGCGCAGGAAGCGTATGCGCCCGTCTTTCGTCCAACGCGGATTCACATCGTCGTTCGGATGGTTGGTTAGACGCACGGGTGCGCGTGCGCTCACCGTTTCCTTCTTAGTTACGGAAACGCCCTGCCGTTTGCGCCATGCCAAAAAGAGTAGAGCCGACGTTGCGACGAGCACGAGGGCCAGCAGCGAGATTAGCCATCTCCGTCTGCGCGATGTTTCGGAAGGCCTGAGCACAGAGGCTTGCGCGATTGTTGAGCCAGTGACTTCGGTGAAAGTTGTGTGTGCTGTCGGCGCGTCGTGACTTGTTGATTTCTGATTGTTGTTAGAGATGAGTTCGACGGAAGCAACAAACCTGTAGCCGAATCGCGGCACTGTCTCGATAAAACGGTTCTCGTTTGGTTTTTCGCCGAGCGTCTTTCGGATTTTTGAGATCGCATGATTGAGGTTTCCCTCTTCGACGACCGAGTCGGCCCAGACCTCTTTAAGCAAAATCTCTTTCTTCAAAAGGCGGCCTGCGTTCTCGACAAGCTTGACGAGCAGGGCGAAATTACGAGGCGACAATTCGATACGATGCTCGCCGCCGCGAAGCAGCAGATACTCGTCTGCATGGAGGCGGAAGTCGCCAAATTGATAAATGCGATTTTCTCTTTCTTCGACCATTGCTGACGTGTTCCGGAAAACTTCCGGCGAAAATCCAGCACTACACAAGGACTTTGTAGCGAGGCAAAGTTTATCTTTTACAGAAACACGCGACGACTTGCAGCAAGAATATCAACGTAGAGACCTTCAAGGGAAAAGATTTTGCGATCATCCAGAATTTGGTTTTTTGCTCTCGGATTTTGGTTACTTTTCGGCCATCCGCAAGCCGCCATCTCTCAGGGCGCGAAGTATAACGACCGGGGCGAGTTGATCTGGATAAATGGTCTGCTGGAAAACTCGACTGGCTGCGAGCCGCCACGAATGTTTGCGGGGACAATTTCCAAAGTCGAATCCTTCCCCGGCGACAATGCGGACGGCTATCAATTCATCTTGAAACTGCCAAACGGCAAACAGCAAAAAATCCAAGCCTCAATCTCGCACGACGAAGGCGCACTGCTCGCCGACTTCGACGAGATGCTCGAGCGCAACCGGCGCGTCAAGGTCAAAGCACGTCAATGCGGGAACGGAGGCTTTTGGACGGCGGAAGAAATCAGGAGGTTATAGGTTCACGATGAGGCCGAAATTTTTATCTTTGCTCGCCTGCGGTTTGGCTTTAGTCCTCTGCCCCGTCCAGCACGTCCACGCTCAGACGCAGGAGCGGATCGGCAAGACGTGGAAGGGGCCGAGCGCCTCGCTCATCAAAAGCATCCTCAAGAACACGGGCGACCAAAAGCCCGCAACCCGCTCCACCGGGCCGCGCGCCGGTGTCTTGAAGTTCACGCCCGCCGGCGATTCGGGCGTGTCGCGGTCTCTGGCCGAAGCGTTCGGAAGCAGCGCCGAACAAAGGGCCGCGCTCGTCGAAGCCTTCGAGCAGATCAAGCAGGGGTACGAGGCAGAGGTCGCCAAAGAGGGAAAGTCGAACGATCTGGCCGCCGCGATGACCTTCTTTATCGGTGTCAACGTGACGGCCTTCCACCGGACGGAGATGCCCTCGGACGATGTCAGTGAGACTCTCTATCAATCTCTGCGCGAAACGATGGCCGCGACGCCCGCCTTCGCCGAATTGTCGAACGCAGAGAAGCAACAGATGCACGACTGGTTGGTCTGCATGGCCGGACTTGTGCTGACGAGCTACGCGGATGCGAAGCAGAAGGGCGACGCGGGCGGCGTGAACGAGGCCGCCGAATTGGCCGACTACTCGATGCGTCTGGTGTTGGGAGTCGATATCGGCAAGATGAGTTTTAAGGGCGACAAGCTTTCCGTCGAAGGCGGCGTTGAAGCGTCGCCGACCGCAAGCTCGACCGACAACAGGATCGTCGGTGTTTGGAGCCTGAGCGCGAGCAGTCCTGCGAATAGCAACCTCGTCACTAACGCCGGTTATTACAAAGGTCAATACCAATTCAAACCTGACGGAACTTACACCTTCAAATCCGAGCGGTGGTACGGCTACATGCGCTCCAAAGAGTTCTACACCACTGAGGAGAGCGGCACGTACTCGGTCAACGGCGACTCGCTGACCGTCTCTCCCAGGACGAGTAAAACGATTCTGCGAAACCCCGAAGGCATCGTTCAGAAGACGCAGAACAATCCACTCGAAAAAGTGATTTACAGATGGCAACTCCACCATTTCGAGGGGATCAACGAAACGCAGCTCATCCTGCAACCGCCGAGAGAAACGACGCGCGACGGCGGATTTTCACAGAGCAGCGTCTTCCCGAATTCATATCTCTACAGCCCGGGTGGAAATCTGGAATGGAGATTCTGATTGGCATCGAAGCTAGACGGGGGGCAAATACTGCTGGCCGTGTCGCCAGGGCTGCTTGGAAAAGAAGGCACTCAAATGGGAGGTGGCAGATCAATGAAGGCAAAAGTTATTTTCGGCTTATTCGTCGCCCTTATCGTCTGCAATGCGAAAACCTATTCTCAGGAAGTACATATCCTCGACACGTCGAAGGCTTATCGAAGCGGTTACTCGGTGAAGATTGAAAATGTCGCCGGGCTTGACGGCAACGATAAGGCGGTTGTCATCGTCAATCCGCAGACGACGGGTTATCAGCATCAGGTGGCGGCGTGGTTTCGTCAGGGTTTCTGGTGGGTCAGCAATACTGACCAGTCGCCGATGCAAGCCGGAAATTATTTTGAGATACAATTTTGGAGAAATCCCACCCCCGCCGCCTTTGCTCACAAGGCTACGCCGCAGAGC
>CBDUCU010000083.1:0-11340 GCA_965365725.1 uncultured bacterium
ATAGATGTATTCGTGCTCGCCCTCCCACAGAAGCGACGTGAATGCCTCGACGCGCTCATCTCTTAAGTTCTGGTGCTCGTACCAGGGGCCGCGCCAGTGCCAGTAGTGACTCACAATCCCGCGCCCGCCCCGATAGATTCCCGTCTCGGTTGAGCCGTCGGGCAGGCTTTCGGTCGTTGCAAGCGCAGGATTCAAGGCTTCGAGTCCGGCGGGCAGGGGGTCAACAAGCGCGACGTGATAGCGACGTGCGGGGTTGACCAAACGAACGCGCACGCGAATGCGCGCACCGGCCTTGACGCGCCATGTTCCATCGGTCTCGCGCTTGACATCAGATGGGTCGTCAACCGCTTCATAGACGCGCTCGACCTGAAAGCCATAATCTGCCGCCGCGAGCTTCAGATTCGAGGGCGCATACTGCGCGCCGATGCGGAAATAGAGACGGCCCGCGCCCTCTTTGCTGATGACAAGATCGGTTGCGCCGCGCGCGGTGCGCTCAGCGAGCAGAGACATCGGCAGATTGAGCTGCTGACGATCTGCAGAGCGGCCTTTGAAGGTTTGCTCGCCCGCAAACGATTCTCCGAGCCAGACGCGCGCGACAAAGTTTGGCGTGGTGCGCTCGTAAGCCTGAAAGTAACGATCAAGCGCGAGCAGGATAAAGACGTTCTCCTGCGTGTTCTCCCAGCGACCGCGTTTGCGATGACCCAACAGACCGCGAACGAGTTTTGGAATGAGGTCGCTCGTCGGTTGATCGCGGATGAGCGCATCCAGAAGCACGCCGTCGGCGCGACGGTCGGAATGCAAGATTGTGTATTCGCCGTCGCTGTAAGAGTCTGCAAAATGCGCCGCGCCCGCCGTCTCTGTAACGCGGTTGTTGATGTGGCGGCGAACGGCTTCCACCTCTCTTGTCGAATTCGCGTCGCCTGAAAGCACTGGCAGAAGCCAGCCCAGAGATTCGAGCGAGAGTTTTCCCACTCCGCCCGCTTCGGCGACAAGCTTGCGCGCTTTGGCCGCGTCGCGCTCTTTCAAAAGCGCGCGGACAAAGAGCGCGTAGGCCTGAATCGCATGCTTCGACTCTTTGCTGTAACTGTCGGGAATCCTCGACTCGATGTTGCGCAAATACCCTTTGACTTCATCTACCGCTTCATCGGGCACGGCGAAATCTTTTTCACGCGCGCGCGCAAAGGCGTGTGCGACGTGGACGGTGACGTAAGGGTTCGATTCCTGCCCTCGTCGCCAGAAAGGAAAGCCGCCGTCGTCGTTCTGAAGACCCTGCAAAGTCTTGATGCCTTGCGCAACGTTAGCGCGCATCGCTTCGGGCGAGGGCAGTTCTTTTGTATTGAATGCGGCGAGCACATCCTTGAGCGCGGCGATTGAGATGACGCGCGAGGCAATCTGCTCGCTACACTCGAACGGATAGTTGTAGAGATAGATGACCGCGTCGGTCAGTTCCTGCAACTGCGTCGACGTGGTTGTCACTTCAAGACCGCCGAATGTTTTGACTGCGTCGGCAGGAGCTTTGACGGGTTGCGCCGCCGCGCCCTCGTCGATCACACCGTAGGTTGCAAAGGCTTCGGTCGTGGCGGGCGTATAGACGGGCAGAGAGACTTCCGCCGCGTCCGATTCCTGGCCCGCGACGGCGGCGATTTGAAAACGCGCCGTGCCCGGTTTGACGGCAGCGACGGGAAAGCGCACCTCGACGCGATCATTTGCTGGAACCGTGACGCGTCGGCCCGCGCCTTCGGTCATCTCCGCGTTTGTCGCGCGGACGGCGACGGCGACGCTCATCTCACGCTCGGTCTGATTTTGCAGAACGACGGGCAGTTCCGCGCGGTCGCCGTAGTTGAGAAAACGCGGCGCGGAAGGACGCGCCATGAGCGGCAGACGCGCCGTGATGACGGATTCGCCCGTGCCCGCGAGCTTGCCGCCTGAAACCGAGACGGCTATCACACGGTAGCGCGTCAGATTGTCGGGCAGCTTAACGCGGACTTGCGCGCGACCGGCTGCATTTGTCGGGAGCGATGCGGCGAAGACTGCAAGCGCGTTAAAGTTTTGACGCAGACCAATCTGTGCTTTATTGGCCTCGTCACTTCCCGCAGTTACTTCTACCATCTCCATCACCGCCGATGTAGCACTAGCTGGAGCGGGCGCAAGTGTTTGCAGTTGCGTCATCTTGCGTCCCACTACTGGGAGGCTCTCAATGTAGCCTGCGCCTCCGCCCGGCCCACCATCACCGGTACGAACCGGCGGCAAAGCATCAGGGTCGTCAAGTTTTACGCTTTCTCGCAGATGATAATCGCTCACAAGCGCGTCGCGAGTCTCATAGAAGATGCTCAAAGGGTCTGCGAGCTTGTAGTTTGTCAAAGCCAAGACCGATTCATCGACGACGACGACAGCCGTGTCCGTCCCTTGTACGCTTCGCCCCGCAGCGTCTTTGACTTCGACATCGATGATTGTCTCAGCGCCCGGTTTGAGAACCTCGGCGCGCGGCACAGCCATCACCTTCAAGCGACGCGCGACGGGCGGCACTTCAAGATTGATCCCGCCCACTGCAAAAGCGGGTCGCTTCGGTAGCCCAGCAAGCTGTTTGCCCTCTTCATCAACGCGCACAGCCGCGCCGACCAAATCAACTTGAACATGCACGTTCGGTGTCATCGCTTCATCAATCGGAATCCGAAGCGTGTGCGAATTCTCATTCATCGTAAAGCGTTCGGTGCGAAGCAAACCCGAACGACGCAAAGTCAAGACTCCTTCGGCGGGCGCAAACGGCGACTGCACAAGAATCTCTGCTGTCTCGCCGGCCGCATAGCTTTTACGGTCGGGAATCAGATCGACGCGCTCCTGCTCGACCTCTCGCTTCGGCGGCATTTTTCCACCGGCAACCCACAACGAAACTTGCGTCTCATTCAGACGCTCGCGGTCGTCTCTGACCTGCGCCGTCAGACGATATGCGCCGCCCTCTTTCGTCGGTAGATTGACGCGCACGGCATCCGCGCCGCTTCTGACTGTTTGCTCCTGCGCGTCCGTCTCCTTCTGTTTCCATTCGCCCTCTTCGTTGACGTAATCGAGACGCACAAGGCGAAGGCGCACGTCGCGGCCTGCAACAGCGCGTCCGTCCAAATCAGTAACGATTGCATCAATCGTGAAAGACTCGCCCTTCTGCACAAACGTGCGTGCGGGACGAAGACCGACGTACATTTCCGACGGGTGCACAAGCATCGTCGAATTGGCCGCAAGCGTCTGACGGTTTACGTCCTGCACGCGTGATTGCACGTTGACGCTCGAAGGGCGCGGCGGCTTCACAGAGTCGAAATCAATTCTTAAAGCGTGTCGGCCTTCCGCATTGGTCCGCCCTTTGAAATCCTCCTGGTTTGTTTCGCCGTCGTCGCCATGGTCGAGCCACCAGGGCGAAAATTTTCCGAAGATAAAATCGTCGCGGTTGGGCGGCGTGTAATTGGTCGGGCGCGACGTAACAGTCCAGTTGACCTCCGTATCGGCAAGCCCGCCGCCCGCGTAATAGGCCGCGGTCGTCGTCACGGTCGCGTGCGTACCGACGAAGTGCGGGGCTTCTGAGGTTTGCGACGTAATCTCAAACTCTGGCCGACGAAATTCCTGCACCTGAAAAGTGTGCGTGTGCTCGCCGCCCTCTTCTTCAAGCTTAAACTCGATGTTCGCGTATCCGGTATTCATTGCCGGCGGAAGCTTTAATTTGAGGTCGAAGCCCGCGAGCGCATTGAGCTTCAAAGCGCCCTTCGTAATCTCGTTGCCACGCTGATCTTTGAGGACATAGTTGAGCACCTCGCCGACTTCGGGCTTGAAGAGTTCGGTGTCGCCCTTCGGCGTGCGGTTGATGCGTCGAATCCAGCCCTTGACGCTCACCTCTTCGCCGGGACGATAGAGTTTGCGGTCGTCAAAGACGTACCACGCAAGCGATTCGTCGGAGTCTGTGCGTCGCCAAGGGCCGATGCCGGTTGTGCCGTAGGCGGGCGGAACTACTTGCGGCAGGATCGCCAAATCATCCCCGCGTCGCGCAACAACGAGCGCGGGTCGAGGCTCTTTGACCGGTACGTTTGACAAGTCGAAGCGCGCCACGCCGTCCGCACCCGTCGTGCCGGTCAACATCTCCGGCGAGATTGAAAGCTGCACGCCCGCAAGCGGCCTTCCATCCTTAAGCGAATTGGCCCACACAACAAGACCGCCACTATCCGCGAATGCGTCGAGCCCGATCTCGGTCGCCTGCACCCAGGCCTCCGCGCGATTCGGATGATATGCATAGACGCGTGCGGGCGCAGCTGCTTCTTCGACCGGCTCGACGCGCACAAACGCATGACCGAAGTTGTTCGTCAACGCGGGCGAAAGGTCGATTGCCGTTTCGACAAACTCGTCCGGCCCGGCCTTTACTTCGACAACTCTTTCAAAGACGAGACGACCGGGGGGAATCGCTTTTGCCCCTTCTTTTGTGTCGCGCCTGTAATTGCGCGCCAACTGATACTCTCGAAACTGCTTCCAATCCTCCGGCCCGACTCGGTAGAGCGCGACTTTCAACCTTCGATAGTTGACGCTATAGACCGAAAAGGCGCGGCGGCCTGCGGGGTCGAGCACAATAAACTCTTCGCCGGATGAGTAGAGAACGGGTTCTTGCGTTGTGACTTTGAAGGTGAATTGATTTTCGCCCGTCAAGGTCTGACCGTAAACGTCTTTGATTGCGCGATCGAGCGTTACGGTGTAGGTCGTGTTGCTGCGCTTCGCGCCTTGAATCTGGATGCCGTTGTAGTTTGCGCTGATCTTCGCGTTCGGGATTTCAGGGCGAATGACGACTTGCGCCGCGCGGAAGTTTTTCTGGTCAAGCTGGTTGTTGAAAGCGAGATTGAAATCGTCGAGCGGCGCGCAGCGCTTCTCATAACCGCAGATAGTTTGCACGACGCGCAGCGCACCGTAAGTTCTAAATGAAAAGCTCTGCTCTCGGGTCGTCGTGCGCGGGCCTTCGGCTGAGGGCGTGCCAACGGGGATGATGATTTTAACGTTTGTGTCGGAAGGCAGCGCATCTTTTGTCGTGCCGTCCGCATTGACTGCACGAAGTGCGAGCCAGCGCCCTTCCTGTGCGCGCTTGACAAGGTCGCTGACCGAAGGCTCGGCGGCTATCTCTTCCGGCGTGGCGAGACGCAGGCGCACGCCCGCCGGCTCGACCTTGATTCGTTCAAAGATGCGCGCCGCATCGATGCGTTGGTCGAACTCGATAAACATGACGGGGTTGCGCGGCTGGCTCTCGCCTGCGGGGAAAGAGCTTTTGAGCGTGGGAGGCGGAGTCGAAAAACTGAAGCTTTTTGTCTCTTTGAGCGCGTTGCCGAGCGCGGATTTCGTCCCCGCCGGAATCGTCACGGTGTAGCGCGTCGCCATCGGGAGACGACCGCCTTCCGCGTCGGGTTGAAACATCAGCGTCTGCGCGCCGAGCCAACGCCATTTGCCCGACACTTGCGGGTCGAGCTTGACGGGCACACTCGCAGAGGCCTCGCTTTGCGAAGCGACCGCAACCATCGGCTGCGAAAACGTCACGCTCAAAGCGGGCGCTAACTCAACCTCGCCTTCGGGCGCAAAACGCAAGACTTCAAGCGGCGCAGATGTTTTCACAGGCGCGGGCGGCCCAGCCGTCGCTGCGGCTGAGGCAAACGCGGCCTCGATGGTTCGGCCTGCGCGCGGCGGCGGCAAAGAGCGTTCGCGGAGCTTGAAGTCCTGTACGTCGTCCGCATCGCGCTTGATGGCGGGGATGCGCGCGAGCAGTCTGTTGGTCTCCGCTTGCGACAGAGGAGAAGAAGAGGCGACAGTGTTTGACGCGGGCGCGCGCTCAGTCTGTGCGCCCGCTTCGCTCAGACGAAAACGCAGGCCGCTCTGTTCATTGTCAACTGCGCTGGCTTCGTCTTGCACGCTTATCGTTCGCGCGGGCGATGCGGGAAAAAACGATAAAAGTATCGCTGTTGTCAGAAGCGTTGAGAGTGTGGGCTTGAGTCTCATATTTTTTTGTGGGCCATGCCTGATCGAGCATGAGCGCCGTCGATTGTCGAACGCACCTGCGCCGTTTTCTTGCGACGCTCGACGATTCTATTTCTGCGATCCTTACTGTCCGCTCGAATGTTTGAGCACTAAAACGGTTGTGAAGCTTCCGCACAAACTCCGGACATGCGCGCGCCAGAAGGGTCGGCGGCGGAAGAGTTCTGACATGCTGCTGCGGCTGAGACGCAAATTTTAGCTGCGGAGTTGTTTCGTGTGCGCGCCGCGTGCTGTAACTTATATCATCACCCCGGAGCATTCGACCGTTTTGAGGAGGATTTGATTCTGTGAATGTCGATGACGAGCAGGCGCAACCTTTGTGGCAACCATCCGCGCAGGCAAAGAGGCTTGACGAGCTAACAAGCGACGACGCGCGTGTGAAAGAAACGCCTCTACGCCGCGACGTGCGTCTGCTTGGCCGTCTGCTTGGCGAAGTGCTCAAAGAACAGGCCGGGCAGACGCTTTATGAATCGGTCGAAGAGCTGCGCCGTCTAGCCATCCGCGAGCGCGACTCGCAAGCAATCGACGGCGACACGGACGACGCAACGACAGACATCCCGCCGGTCGATGCAAAAGAATTAACTAAGCGCGCCGCGCGAATCATCAACAACCTCTCAATCAATGAAGCATATCAACTGACAAAAGCCTTTGCTATCTATTTCGAGCTGACGAATCTTGCCGAGACAAATCACCGCAAGCGTCGTCGCGTGGCCGCGCGTCTCGACCCGGACAGGCCAGATCAACCCGGCACTTTTCGCGGCACGCTGCGGCGGATGCGCGAGGCCGGCATCTCGTTTGAAGCCGCGCTCGAGTGGCTTCGACGCGTCGAAGTCGTGCCCGTTTTTACGGCGCATCCGACCGAAGTCGCCCGTCGCACCGTGCTTTTCAAACGCCGTCGTATCGCGCAGCAATTAGAACAACTCGACCACCTGCCTTTGACCGAAGAACAGGCCGCGCGGAGCGAGGCGGCAATCATGGCGGAGATCACCGCGCTCTGGCAGACCGACGAGGTTCATCGTCGCCGCCCCGTTGTGCGCGATGAAATCAAGATGGGTCTTGATTATTACGTTGCTTCTTTGATTGAAACGCTGCCGCAGGTTTACACGGAGATGGCCGATAGCTTTCGACAAGTCTACGGGCAGCCGCTTGCCGCGCACGCTCTGCCGCAAGCTGTACGCTTCGGCTCGTGGATTGGCGGCGACCGCGACGGCAACCCCAACGTCAAATCTGAAACGACGCGCGACGCTCTTGTCATGGCGCGTCAACTGATCCTCGATCATTACATCAAGGCGACGACCGAGATGATGGATCGCCTCAGCACCTCGACGCAACAGATGCAGGTTTCCGCAGACCTCCGCAAGCAGGTCGCGCGTTATCGCGAAGCCTTTCCTTCTGTCGTCATCGCAAATGAGACGCGCTCGATGCATGAACTGTATCGAGTTCATCTCGACTTTATTCTTCACCGCCTCTCTCGCGCGCGCGACAATGCAAAGCGCGCAAGTGCATACAAAAGTGCGCGCGAGTTTGCCGCCGACCTGACATTGATGCGCGCAAGTCTTGTCGAGAACAAAGGTGAACGTCTGGCCGAGATGTGGCTTGATCCGTTGCTCAGACAGGTTGAGACTTTTGGGTTCTATCTCCACGCGCTCGACATACGTCAACACGCGCGCGTACACGCCGAAGCGGTCGCCGAGCTTTCCATCGTTGCAGAAGGAACATCAAGCGCGGTTCGTCCAGCCTTATTGTCTGACACGACCAGCGACATGCTCGATACGTTGCGCGCGCTTTCACATCTTAAACGCGAGTTTTCGCCCGAGTCGATTCGCACTTATGTCATCAGCGGCGCACGCAACGTCGAAGACATCTTCAACGTCGTCTGGCTGGCACAGTTGAGCGGCGTGCGTGTCGCTGCTTCGGAAGACGGCACCGATGCCGGGCTGATGCCCGTGCCGCTCTTTGAGTCGATTGAAGATTTGCGCAACTGTCCACAGGTCTGCCGCGCGCTCTGGACCTCAGCCTCTTACGCGCCCCTGCTTGAATCGTGGGGACGACGACAAGAAGTGATGCTCGGCTACTCCGACTCAAACAAAGACGGAGGGATGCTGACGAGCACTTGGGAGATTTACAAGGCTCATCGCGAATTGCACCGTGTGGCGGACGAGTGCGGCGTGCGCTTGCAGCTTTTTCATGGGCGCGGCGGGACGGTCGGGCGCGGCGGCGGGCCGACGCATCGAGCCATCGTCGCGCAGCCGCCCGGCGCGTTCGGCGGCTCGCTCAAGATCACAGAACAGGGCGAAGTGCTCAACTGGAAGTATGCCGACTCGGTTTTGGCCGAGCGCAATCTCGAGCTGATGATTGCCGCTTCGCTCGAAGCGCTCTGTCGCTCTGCCGGAACGCCCGCGCAGGAGCATTTGGAAGCGTGGGGGGCGGCGTTCGAAGAGATGTCGCACTCCGCTTTCAGCTTCTACCGCGAGCACGTTGCCGACAACCCCGACATTCTCCCCTATTTTGAGGAAGCGACTCCTGTTCTCGAATTAGAGCACGCGCGCATCGGCTCTCGGCCCGCGCGACGCAGCGAGCGGCGTGGGCTTGAAGATTTGCGCGCAATTCCCTGGGTGTTTGGCTGGATGCAAAGCCGACATGTATTACCGGCCTGGTTCGGCGTAGGACACGCGCTCGAACAGTTTATCGGAAAAGACGCGCGGCGCGAGCAGATGCTTCAAGAGATGTTGCACGGCTTTGCGCTATTTGAAGACCTGATCTCAAACGTCGAGATCGGAATGGCAAAAGCCGACCTTTCAATCGCCGCGCTCTACGCAGGGCTTGTCTCGGACGCAGATTTGCGCAGCCGCGTCTTCACGCTCGTCACCGAAGAGTTTGAGCGAACAAGGCGAATGATTTTGCGCATCACCGGACACGCGCGCCTGCTAGAAAGCAATCAGGTGCTGGCGCGCTCGATTCGTCTGCGCAACCCTTACGTGGATGCGATGAGCTTGACGCAGGTCGAGCTTCTGCGGCGCAAACGCGAAGGCGAAGAGACCGGCGAGATCAACTACGCGCTCGCGGCGACGATCAACGGTATCGCGGCGGGTCTTCGCAACACCGGTTAGAGAGCTTTTCCCGCGTGCAATTTCGCTTCGTCAAAAATCGCTTCAAAGCGTTTTCATGTCGATGACAAAACGATAACGCACGTCGCCTTTGATCGTCCGCTCGTAAGCCTCGTTGATCTGTCGGATGTCGATCACCTCGACATCTGATGAGATGTTCTTCTCCGCGCAATAATCGAGCATCTCTTGAGTTTCGCGTATGCCGCCGATGAGCGAACCGGCGAGCGTCCTTCCCTTCATGATGAGCGAGAAGGCCTGCACCTCAAGAGGCTTTTCCGGCGCACCGACAAGCGCGAGCACGCCTTCGCGTCCGAGCAGATTGAGGTAGGCGTTGATGTCGTGAGATGCAGAGACCGTATCGAGAATAAAGTCGTATTTCCCGGCAAGCGGCTCAAGGTTTTGCGCATCTTTGGTGACGACGAAATCATGCGCGCCAAGCGTGAGCGCATCCTTTTCTTTTGACTGAGAAGTGCTAAAGACCGTCACCTTCGCGCCCATCGAAGCGGCGAGTTTGACACCCATATGGCCGAGACCGCCCAAGCCCACCACGCCGACGCGCTGACCTTCTCTGACCTTAAAGCGTCGGAGCGGCGAATAGGTCGTAATCCCTGCGCAGAGAAGCGGCGCGACGTTTTGTAGCGGGAGATTTGCTGGAATCTTCAACGCGTAACTTTGATCGACGACGATCTGCGAAGAATAGCCGCCGTAGGTCGGAGTCTTCTCGTCCATCTCCGTCCCGTTGTAGGTTGCGGCAAGATGAGTTTCGCAATACTGCTCTTCGCCGTCCTTACAGTTGCGACACACCCGGCAGGAATCGACAAAGCAGCCGACTCCGGCCAGTTCGCCTTTAGCGAATTTTGTTACCTCAGCGCCGACGCTCGCCACGCGCCCGACTATCTCATGGCCTGGAACCATCGGATAGATTGAATCTCCCCATTCGTTGCGCGCTTGATGAATGTCCGAGTGACATACGCCGCAATAAAGGATTTCGATAAGCACGTCGCGCGCTCCTACCTCGCGCCGCTCAAAATTAAATGATTCAAGATTCGCCGTCGGTTCGACGGTCGCATAACCGCGTGTCTTCAACATAGATGTTTCCCTTCTTATTCGATTCGTTTTTCCGGTCTCTTGTTTCGTCTAAGCGCCAAGCCCTGTCATTCTAACAACAAGAATGTTGCCGGGATTTTCTTATCCCGTTTTTTTTACCTGCCAACTCTGGAAAGCTTGTGTTGGAAAGAACAATCAGGCACGCGCTTCGCAAAACATTAGTTGAATAAAAAGCAGCAGCGCATAAAACAGCAAAAGCCTGCGCTAACGAACGTTAGCGCAGGCTTTTGCTTTGTGCAGCGTCGGACGCTTGGTACGCGTTTAGAAGATTCTCACGAGCTGCTTTCGATCAGGCAAACAGTTTAGTTTTTGGCGGCCTTCGTTTGCCCGTAGATCATCTGCACAGTCACCATCACAGGGCCTTTGGCGTTTGCAGGAACGCGATAGACGGTCTGCGGGGTTGGCTCTTCCTGAGTCAGAGACCTGCCGCCCGTCATGCTTGCTTCCCTTTCGGCCTGCGTCCACACTTTGCCTTCGCCGCCGACGAGCTCTAACTGCTCAATCTTCGCCACATCGCCTTCCCAGTTGTTTCTCCACTTTGCAACCTGTTCTTCCGTGAGTTGGAGCGGTCGTCGTCCGATCTCGGAAAATTCAGCGATAGGCGCAGGGGCGACAATGATGTGAAGGATTTCCCCTGCCGTTTTGCTCTTGTCAGTGCCCGCCGTGAGCTTGAAAAAGTTTGGATTGTCGTCTTGATCGGGAATATCGATAAGACGGCCCGCCATCACTTTATTGTCTCCGCCTCTGGTGCGCGTGGTCGGGAAGATCAGCTCCGGCGTTCCCACCGTGCCGTCTTCGTATTGAGTACGGTTGATGACGTAGAGATAACCCGTGCGCGGCGATTCGATGCTGATGCGAATCTTATCGCCGATGTGAACGGGATCAGTTCCACTGATGCGAACGGGCGTAACGAGTTCTTCTAATCCTTCCGCAGTCAGAAACGAGAGGGCCGCCGCTTCGCTGGAGAGCTTGCCCGGCTGCAGTCTCCAGATGGTGACCCCGACTTCGGCAAAAGAATTGTTGACGGGAGCAGGAACAGGCTCAGGTCTTGCGACCGGACGGTGAACCTTGACGGGCGGTTGAC
>CBDUCU010000084.1:0-11250 GCA_965365725.1 uncultured bacterium
GAATATCGTCTGATGACGCAGTTCACATCGTTTGTCGCCGTCGAAGAGATGACAATTACGGACAACGGACAGCCGCGCCGCATCGACGTGCCCATCGAGATGCCGGAAGGCGTAAGCCGCGCGGGCGTATTCGGCGAGGATGATGAAAAGAAACAGTTCAAAAACATTAGCGGAGTCGCAAACCTCTCTGTCGGTGTGTCGCCAACCGTAACAGTTACGGCCACCAATTCGCCCGCGCTTAATTCGTCTGTGTCGACGGTCGGCCCGGTGACGGCGCGGCAGGTTAGAAACCTGCCGCCAAAGGCGCACAAATCAAGAGCAAGAAAAGATGGGGGCGCAGGCGTGGGCGGCTCAGGCATGGGTTCAGCAATGGGAACGGGGCGCGGCGCGGCGAGCAGTCCGCAAATGAACGCCGATTCAAATGCGGTTGTTCGCACTGAAGATGAACCTGCGTTGTCGCCGGAGGCGCAGCAGCGTCTTGTGCTTCAGTCGAAGCTTCATCCCGCTCTCTTCGCAATCGTCGAGCGGCTAAACAAGAAGGAAATGACGGCGACGGCGGAAGAGTCGAAGTTTGTCCGCGACGGACGGGCCGAATTGCAAATCTGGCTGACGGAGAAAAACGATGAGGTGATAGGGCAGCTCAAGTCGCTCGGTTTTGAAATCGTGCTCGACCCGCAGACAAGCAAGCTTGTCATCGGTCGCCTGTCAATTGAAAAACTCGACGCGCTCGCGCAGTTGAAAACGGTGCGTTACGTTGCGCCGCAAATGTTCGGTAAAACTTAAGCTCTCGCGGCGACTGTAGGGGCAGAGAAGAAGCCCTGCCCCTACAGTTTATTTGCATTCCATTCGTGCCGCAGCAGACCGAAGATGATCTCGTCGATGCGTCGGCCTTGTATCAAATAGTGCTCGCGCATCATGCCTTCGCGCGCAAAGCCAAGACGCGTGAGCAGACGAATGGAGGGTTCGTTTTCGACGCTCACCATCGCATAGATGCGGTGGAGATTTGTCTCACGAAAAATCTTATCGACGAGCAGAGAGACGGCGCGCGTGCCGAAGCCTCGACCGTGATACTGCTCGCCGAGCATGTAACCGATCTCGACGTAGCCCATATTCCAGGAAGGATTCATCGCCGAAACCGTCCCGACGATGATTCCGTCTGCCTCGACCATCCAACGAAATTCGGGCCGCCTCCTGTCCGAAAGATCGCTCCCAATATAGTTTGCCAATCGCCGCGCCAGCTCTTCGACCGAGAGAGGGAAAAGCGGATTGAAACGCTGCGATGCTCGTTCGCTCCGCCAGGCGTGCCAGAGCGCAGCATACTCGGGTCTCGCCGCCACAAGGCCGAGCGACGCAGCCTCTCGAAAATCGCTTGCGGGTTTTTCTTTGAGGGTCACATTAAAAGCTGTCCGTAGTCAGTTGTCGATTGTCTGCGTTCAACGACTTGAATCCATCGGCAAGGGCGACGCGTTGACCAAAACAAACAACGGACAACTGACTGCGGACGACGGGCAGCTTTTTTATCTGCTCACGGCGAGACTTGCTCCGATAGGCATCTCGACGATCTCCCAGGCTGTATTCGCGCGCAGGAGCTTTGACATGAGATTGGCGTGAATGATGTGGCCGCTGCGGACGGCGCGAAAGCGACCCATGACGGGCATGCCGAGCAGCGCAAGGTCGCCGATGATGTCGAGTATCTTGTGACGCACAAACTCGTCGCGCGCGCGCAAAGGAGTTTGGTTGAGCATCCCGTCGGGCGTGAGCACAATGGCGTTTGAAAGCGTGCCGCCGCGTATCAGATTGGCGCGACGCAGGGCTTCGATCTCTTCCGTAAAACCGAAGGTGCGCGCGTAGGCAATCTCCTTTGCGTAGGCTTCCGCGTCGAGCGCATCGAAGGTCATCTTCTGTTGGCCGATGAGTGGGTGCTTGAAATCGATCCGGCAATCGATCTCAAAACCATCGAATGGCTCGACCTCCATCGAACGGTCGCCCTGCTCGACGCGCACGCGCTCGCGCACGCGCAAAGCGCGCCGCGCCGCCGGTTGCTCCGCTGTGCCGGCGCGCTCGATCATCGAAACAAACGGTTCTGAAGAGCCGTCGAGGATGGGCAGCTCAAGGTTGTCAACATCGATGTAGGCATTGTCTATCCCGCAACCGCGAAGAGCAGAAAGCGCATGCTCAACCGTAGAGAGCATCACGCCTTTGCGCATCAAGGTCGTCGCATAAGTGCAATGCGAGATAAATTCGACGGTGGCAGGCATCTCGAAATCATCGAGGTCTGTGCGGACAAAAACGTAGCCGGTATCGGGCGGCGCAGGTCGCAGACAGAGTTTGACGGGGACAGCCGTATGCAGGCCCATACCCGTTGTCTCGATGGTCGAGGCGATGGTTGTTTGTTTAATCAAGATCGGTTTTTATTGTTTCGACAAATGAGAAATGACTATCAGAACGGCAAAATAGGTGGCAATGTGCGTGCCGGACTTGGCAATCAATGATAGTCAAGGTTTTACAAATCATCGGCAGAGACGCATAAAGATTTTCGTGGCAAGCGGGCTACATTGATCTATTTAATGTGAGGCATTTCTGCAACACAACCGTTGAGAGACAAACAAGCGCCGTCGCGCACGCATTGTTGATCTTCTCCTTAATTGATTTTCTTCTTGTCACCCGTTGCACGCTTTACTTATCATCAGCCCAACATGTCTCCAAAAAAATCTACGCCGAAGGAGCCGACCGAGCGTCTGTTTCTGATCGACTCGTTCTCGCACATCTTTAGAGCCTTCTTTGCGCCGATGAGCGGACGCGCAGAGCCTCTGACAAATAGCCAGGGGCAGGTGACGCAGGCCGTCTTTGTCTTTACAAACATGCTGCGCAAGCTCCTCGCCGACGAGCAGCCCACTTACATCGCCGCCGTCTTCGAGTCTGAAACGCCGACCTTTCGACATGAGATGAACGTCGGCTACAAGGCCAATCGCGCCGCGCCGCCCGAAGATTTGCAGACGCAGATTCCCTACATCGTAAAGGTCTGCGAAGCCTACAACGTGCCGATACTGAACGCGCCCGGTTTTGAGGCCGACGACGTAATCGGCACGCTCGCCCTGCAAGCCGCCGAGCGTGGACTTCAGGCCGTTATCGTCTCAAACGACAAGGATATGTGCCAGCTCGTGCGCGACCCCTTCGTCGTCTGTATGCGACAAAACTCGCAGAACGTGAAGCGCAAAGAGCCTGTGCCGCCTATCGAATGGTGCGACGAGGCATGGGTCGAAAATAAGTTTGGCGTGCCGGCTGCGAAGATCGTCGATCTGCTCGGGTTGATGGGTGATTCGGTTGACAACATTCCGGGCGCACCGGGCATCGGCGCAAAAGGCGCGGTCAGTCTCGTCCAACAGTTCGGCTCGATTGAAGAAGCCCTGAAGCGTTGGGAAGAGGTCAAGCACAAAACTTATAAAGAGTCTCTGCGCGACAACCGCGATTTGATTCTGCAGTCGAAAGAGCTGGCGACGATTAAGACGGATGTCAACATCAAGCTCGATCTGGAGCAGCTTCGCTTAAAGCCGCCCGACCGCGCCGCCGCCTACACGCTTTTCCGAGAGCTTGAGTTTCAATCTCTGACGCGCGAGTTTGCCGACGCCGCGACGCATGTTGAGACGAGCGCAGCGCCGCGCGCTTATAAACAGATTCGCACGGCGGCAGAGCTTGAATCGTTGGTGCGTAAGCTTTGGGACACGGAGCATTGGGGCTTCGCCGTCGCCGACACGACTCCGGCGGGCGCGGGCCAGCAGGCTTCGGTGCGTGAAGGCGGGCGCAGACCGACGGGGCTGGCCATCTCGACCGCGCCGCACGTCTCGTCTTACATCAATCTCGAAGAATTTGAAGGCGGCGCGGAGACGGCAGTCGAGATGTTGCGCGATGTTTTGGCAAACGGCCTGCTTGAAAAGAGCGTCCACGATCTCAAACGCGCCGCAGCCTTGCTCGCGCATTTTAATCTCGAACCGGAAGGCGTGAGCGACGACACGCTGCTGGCCGCGTATCTGCTTGACCCCGTGCGCAGCCGCTACGAGCTCGCAGACCTTGCGCGCGAAGCGGTAGGCGCAGACGGGTGGACTGAAAGCGCCGACGAGAGCTGGACGCAAGAGCAATGGCGCACGGCGGAGGCCGCCGATTTCACCGCGCAAGTGGCCGACGTGCTTCACGGGCGCATACTCGAACAGGGACTTGAAGCCATCTACACCGAGATCGAATTGCCGATTGCGCCGCTTCTTTACAGAATGGAGCGCGCGGGGCTTCGCGTCGATCCAAAAGTGCTCGGCGAGATGTCGGCACTCTTTTCGCGTGAGCTTGAAAAGCTGACCACAAAGATTTACGAACTGGCCGGAAGAGAATTTAAGATCGGCTCGCCCAAACAGGTCGGCGAGGTCCTGGAAGAACTAAACATCAGCACGGGGCGCAAAACCGCAACGGGTCAAATCTCAACCAATCGCGCCGTGCTCGAAGAACTCGCGCAGCAGTATGAGCTGCCGCGCCTGCTCATCGAATACCGCGAGCTTGACAAGCTCAAAGCGACCTACACAGACGCGCTCCCGCCGCTCATCGGCCCGGACGGTCGCATCCACTCGGAACTAAATCAAACGGTGACGGCAACGGGCCGTCTCTCGTCGAGCAATCCAAATCTGCAAAACATTCCGATACGCACAGAGCTTGGTCGTCAAATCCGGCGCGCCTTTGTGCCTGAGAAAGGCAACGTCTTTGTCTCGGCAGACTACTCTCAGCTTGAGCTTCGTCTGCTCGCGCACATCACGCGCGACGAGCAGATGCTCGAAGCCTTCCAAAAGGGCGAGGACATACACGAGCGCACGGCGCGTCTGGTCTTCAAAGCAAAGACGAAAGAGGAATTGAAAGAGAAACGTCGCTTTGCCAAGATCGTCAACTTCGCCATTGCTTACGCCGTCGAGCCGTTTGGTCTGTCGCAACGCGTCGGCATCTCTCGCAAAGAGGCCAAACAGGTCATCGAAGACTATTACGCGACCTATACGGGCGTGCGCCGCTTTATGGACGAAGTGCCGGAACAAGCGCGTGAGAAAGGATTCGTGCGCTCGATCTATGGTCGCATCCGCCCCGCTCCCGGCATCAACGACCGCAACGCCAACATTCGCTTCCGCGCCGAGCGCGAAGCCATCAACATGCCGATTCAAGGCTCGGCGAGCGACATCGTCAAAATTGCCATGCTCCGTGTTGACGAAGCCTTGCGAAGCGAAGGTCTGAAGGCGCAACTCATCATGCAGGTGCACGACGAGCTTCTGATCGAAGCCCCGAAGAAAGAGGCCAAACGAGCCGCCGAGATTCTCAAACGCGAGATGGAACAGGCCGTCGATTTAGACGTGCCGCTCGAGGCAGAGGCTGGCATCGGCGACAACTGGATGGACGTGAAGAAGTGAAAAGAAGCTGTTAGCTTTTAGCCATTAGCTTTAAGCAAGACCATGCGGTTGGCTTGAGCTAACAGCTAACAGCTAACAGCTAACAGCTAACGGCTAACGGCTATGCCTGACGAGAAGGAGAGCGGAAAGACCGTCTATCACCGGCTCGATATGAGCGGGGACGGCGGCGCGCGTGCGCCGCGCGGTGGTAGAAAGTCAGCGCCGGTTCTTAAATCTCCAGCGCATCCGAGCGTGTCGCTGGCGCGCACGCTTGCGCCGCTGCTCATCGGTTTTGCGCTGCTTGTCGGATTGGTCACCGCGCTCGGCATTTTGAGCCAGCGCCGGATGATGAGTCTCGGACATCTCCCTTTCGACCGCGAGCGCGGAACGACCGAAACGCTCAACCGGCTCTACACGCTTCGCTTGACGCTCAACCGGCTCGACGGCGAAGCGCGCGCGCGCGACCGAACGGGCGATACGACAAGCGTGCGTCCGCCCGGCGACCTACGTCTGCGCAACGCGCGCGGCGAAGTTGAAGAGGCGTTGCAACGTTACGACGAGTTACAGGTCGCACGCACGGAAAAGGGGCAGGCGCTGCGCGCTGGCATCGACCGCTTCGTTGCGCTGACAAAAGACCTCGCCGCTTATAATCAGGATGGGTTTGTCGCTTACCGTGAAATCGAGCGGCAGTTTGGCCTGCTTGTCGAAGAAGTGGGCGGACAACGCGAGTCGTTTTCCGATGAATGGTACGCTACTTTTGAGAAGGCCAAACGTGAGATCGGACTGTTGACGACGCTTGCCGCTGCGACGGGGCTGATTGTTGCTCTCGCCGTCATCTGGGAAGTGCTTCGTCGTCTGCGGCAGTTGCGCGGAAGCCTGGAGGAAGTAAGGCGCGAGCGGCAGTTTAGTCGTCAGATGCTCGAAGGCATGGTCAGCGCCATTGCGGCCATCGACGAGCGCAACCGTCTGCGTAGCGCGAACCCGGCCTTTCTCGAAATCTTTCCCGAAGCGCAAACCGACGAGGTGCTTGCCGACACGGTCAAGGACGCGGAAGCGGCAAGACTTCTGGCAGCGGCGACTGCCGCGAACGCCTCCGTGCGACCTAATTATCACGGGCGCTGGCGGCTCGGCGCGGCGGGAAGTCGAGAGCGCGTCTATGACGTTTATTCTTCGCCACTTGAAATTGACAACGAGCCGGGGCAGATTTTGACGCTGGTTGATGTCTCGGAGGCGGTCGAGGCCGAACGCGAGCTGCGACGCGGCGAATCGCTGGCGGCGGTCGGACAAGCTACAGCGCAAGTTGCACACGAGATAAAAAATCCTTTGGGAAGCATACGCCTCGGAGTGGCTATGCTCCGCGAGATGACGAGCGGGCGCGACGCATCTAACACCATCGACCTTGTCGAGCGCGGCATCGAGCACCTCAGCAAAATCACCTCCGATGTCACACAGTTCTCACGCCAGCGCGAGCTTGAGCTTGCCGAAGTTGATTTGCACGAGCTGCTTGATGAGAGCTTCCAATTAGTCGAAGACAAATTGCGTGAGAAGAAGACCGTCATTGAAAGGCGTTTCAACAACGACACGGTCAAGGGACGTTGGGACGGCGACCAGCTTCGACAAGTGTTTCTCAATCTCGTCGGCAACGCGCTCGATGCCAGTCCTCCGCAAACGCCGGTTGTTGTCTCAACCGAACGCGCCGAGGGGGTTTTACCCCGCGCGATGGGTGGTAACGGACGCACGACCGAGCTTGCGCGCATCCATGTGATAGATCAGGGCGCAGGGATGGACGAGGCCATGCGCCAGCGTATCTTCGAGCCGTTCTTTACAACCAAGCGGCGCGGCACGGGGTTGGGACTCGCCATCGCAAAGCGCATCATCGATCAGCACGGCGGGCGCATCTCGGTCGAGAGTACGCCGGGCGCAGGGACGCGTTTTACAGTTGAGTTGCCGCTTTTCCCCGATTCGCTCTGAACATTCCACAAACATAGACACAAAAGGGAACTGCCTTATAACCGCAGTCTATTGCAATAACCGGCGCACAGGAATAGAAAGGCGCTGGCGCTCACCTTTTGGGCGCGGTTTTCTTGCGGGGCGATGAGAGGTAAATCAATAGTCTGGATGCGAGAGAAGAAGTTGGAGGAAAGCTCAGGGGGCGAGCAGGCTCGGGATGAGACCGAGGCGCGCGCGAGCACGACGCACGCTTCGCCCTTCGATCATCTGCTTGCTCTGCTTGCTCCCGAACGCGACCGTGCGGGCGAAGAATACGAGCTGCTGCGCCGAAGGCTCATTACTTTCTTTCGCTCGCGGCGAAGCCTGACCCCTGAAGACCATGCCGACCGCGTGCTCGAACGCGTGGCAAAAAAGCTGGGCGGAGACGACCAGCTTGAGATACGCGACCCCATCGGCTATGCCATCGGGACGGCGCGCATGATCTGGCTCGAAATCGGGCGCAGCCAAGAACAGGAGCGGCACGCGCTCGCCGAGTTGGGGCGGACTGATGTTGCGGAGGTTGATGAGCCTTTAGATGAAAACCTCCTCGAATGTTTCGACAAATGTTTCAACGAGCTCCCTTCTGAAAATGCAGAGTTGATTATCGATTATTACCGCGATGAGGCGGGAGATAAGATCGCGCATCGTAAAGAGATGGCGGCGCGTCTCGCGATTCCGGTCAGCGCGCTCAGGCTGCGTGCTCATCGGTTGCGTGCGCGGCTTCAAGAGTGCATCAGGCGTTGCGCGGGCGCGCGTGTGCCGCAAGTCGCAGACGAAACAAAACAGCGATTTGCGCCACCTCAAAATGAAGGGGAACTCTAGAGTGAGCGCCGACGACAAAGTTGATGATTTGCTGACTCGCTATCTTCTGGGCGACGTGTCAGACGAGGCGAGAGAAGCGCTCGAAGAGAAATATTTTCGCGACCGGGAGCTATTTGAACGCCTCTCTGCGGTCGAAGAGACGCTTGTTGATTCATATCTGCGAGGCGATTTGCGCGCGCGCGACCTGCAACAGTTTGAAGAGAGATATCTTTCCACCCAAAAGGGGCGCGAGCGCATTAGAGCCTCCGCCGCTTTCAGGGAGGGAATTAACAAACGAACAACGCTCGCACGCACAACCGTAGGTCAACCCCAGTCTCTGTTGGCGCGGCTCGTTTCACTGTTTCGCATTCGCTCCGTCGCGCTCGTCACGGCGACAGCCGTCGCACTCTTCGGCATAATTTTTTGGTTGTCATACTCCAACAGAGAAACCAGACCGGATGCTCCTGCACAGGCTTCGCTTCAAGAAGAGAGCGGCGGAAAAAAGACCGTCGACGCTCAGTCTGCGGCGCAGACAGAACAAGCGGGCGCAAACCGAGACGCACAAGCCGCCGAGAGCAATTCAAATTCGCTCACCGCCGACGGCAACAAAGCGCAGCAGCAGCGCAATGATTCGCCCGCGAAAAATGAGCGCCGCACACTGGCGGCGGCCTTTGTCTTAAGGCCCGGTCTGACAAGAAGCGCGGGTGCGACGCGCGAGATAGTCGTCCCCGCTCGGGCGACGGAGGTTACGCTCCGGCTTCTCTTTGATGATGACGAACATCAGAGTTATCGCGCAATCATTAGAACAGCCGAAGGCGTTGAAGTGTGGAGGCGCGAGGGCTTGCGCGCACGGACTTCAAAAGCGGGCCGGAGCGTTTCGGTCGCATTGCCCGCGCGCGACGTGGTCGCGGGCGACTATATTCTTTTGCTCTCAGGCCGTGCTTCCGGCGACGGCTTTGAAAGCGTAAGCGAATACTATTTCCGTGTCGCCGCGCAAAAAAGATAAGCGACTCAAAACCTCGTATCTTCAGCGAAACCGCCTGATAGATTTCTCTTGCTGAAACGTTTTATCCTTAGACTTCACCTGTAGCTGGAGAGTGCAAGATAAAGAGGCAGCCTCGTGCGTCTTCAGCCATGTCTTAGTAAGAGCCACGCCGTCCAGCAATTCTAGCTGTTGCGCTGCCTCCAACGTGCGATCTTCTCACAAGTCAGGATCGTTACTGCGATTGAGAGTCCTCCTCACGTGTGCTGTCATGCGTCGGCGGGCATGCGTTTGATTCGCGTTGGTCGCTCACGCTTAAAACTTCGGGTGATTGCCGATGTCGAAGACGGTCGAGCGCCAACCGTCGCTGGAGATCTATCTATTAGGGCCGTGTCGTGTCGCGGTCTCGGGAATCTTTATTCCTGAGACGCATTGGGCGCGGCGCAAGGCAAAGGCTCTGGTCAAACTCCTTGCGCTCCAACCTCACCATCAACTTCACCGCGAGCAGTTGATTGAGCTTCTCTATCCAGACTTCGATCCAGCGCAGGCATCGGCGAATTTGCACCGCGCCGTCCATCTTGCGCGGCACGCGCTCGAACCCGATCTGCGCTCAGGCGCGCAATCACATTTCATATTCACTCGCAAGGGTCAGCTCTCGCTCAATGCGCCGGGAGGCTTGCGTATAGACGTTGAAGAGTTTGAGCGCATTGCCGCAGCAGCGTTGGGCAGCGGCGATGCGCAACGCTGTGAAGAGGCGCTTGCGCTCTACACGGGCGACCTGCTCGTCGAAGACCTTTATGATGACTGGGCTGCCGTCAGGCGTGAACAAATCTCTGCGCTCTATGAACGCCTGTTGTTGAGAGCATCCGAGGTATATGCCAACGATGGTCGGCAAGACCGAAGCATCGAGTGTCTGGAGCGTTTGGTTGCGCGCCACGCTTCGGACGAGGAGGCACACAGACGCTTGATGCGTGCTTACGCTCAAGCGGGCGACAGGGGCGCGGCGCTACGCCAGTACAGGACATGTGCTGATGAGATGCGACGCACGTTTGACGCAAGTCCAGAAAAAGAGACCGAAGAGGTGCGCAGGCAGATTCTATCGGGTCAAGTCGCGTCGGCGGCGCGCGCAAGCGTCGTCTCAAACAGTCAGCCGAAATTCCTGCGCCTCACTTTAAGCAGCGGCACGGTTCGTCGCGCAAGATTTTCCGTCGATGGCCGTCAGGTTTTCTGTTCGGCACGCAGAGATGGGCGACCCTTCGAGGTCTTCAAAGTTGAAACGGATTCACGCGAATGGAGCTTGCTCGGTCACGCACGCGCAAACCTGCTCGCCGTCTCAACGATTGGCGAGTTGGCGCTGGCGCTCGATTACAAATACTTGCGTCGTTACGTTTGGAGCGGAGAGTTGGTACGCGTGCGCGAGGCGGCTCGGCCAATCGCCGTTTGCGAGGGCGCACAATGGGCCGACTGGTCGCCGGACGGCAGAGACCTTGCAATCGTTAGAGAAGTCGGAGGGCGCAGCCGTTTGGAATCTCCCGTCGGAAAAGTCCTGTATGAGACGGGAGGCTGGATTAGCCACCCGCGCTTCTCTCCAAAAGGCGACTGGATTGCTTTTATCAATCACGCCGTCCATCTGGACGACGGCGGCGATGTTGAGATTGTCAATCTCGACGGCAAAAGACGCGTGCTCTCTGAGGGGTGGGCCAGCGCACAAGGTCTTGCGTGGTCTCCGGGCGGTGATGAGATCTGGTTTACGGCGGCAGAAGCGGGCAAGCCGCGCTCGCTTTGGGCAGTCGCGCTCGACCGTAGGTGGAGAAACATCTACGAAGGCATGGGCAACCTGACGCTTCACGATGCGGCGCGCGATGGGCGCGTACTTCTTTCGCGCGAGAGCAGCCGCTTAGAGATCGTCTGCCGTCCGCCCGGCGCACAAAAGGATCACGTTCTGACGTGGCTCGACTGGTCGCGTGCGCGCGACCTCTCAAGCGACGGTCGCGCGCTTCTCTTTACGGAGGCGGGCGAGGGCGGCGGTCCCGGATACAGCATCTATCTGCGCCCGACCGAAGGCGG
>CBDUCU010000085.1:0-10949 GCA_965365725.1 uncultured bacterium
GCGCGCTTCATGCGTCAGACTTGAATCCGTTGGCGTTCTCTTTCACGCGCGGTTAATTCGGGCGTAAGGTTTCTATGGGCGAGATGAGGAGCAATCGAGTGGTCTTTCGTGAAGCTCAGGTAGAAGATATTCCCGCGTTGTCCGAAATAAGATTGTCGGTGTCGGAGAATGTTTTGTCTGATCCCCGCAAGGTCACGACCGAGATGTATGCGGACTACCTCAGTGTGTCAGGTAAGGGCTGGCTCTGTGAGGTAGATGGAGTGACGGTTGGATTCTCCGTCGCCTCTTTAAGCGACGCGTCCATCTGGGCATTATTCGTCAGGCCGGGATATGAGGGCAGAGGTGTTGGCACAAGGCTTTTGAAGTTGGCTACGGGTTGGCTATTCGAGATGGGCGCGTCGAGCATTAGTCTGAATACTGAGGCGAACACGCGTGCAGACAGCGTGTACGAGAGTCTGGGGTGGAAGCGTGGGGAGATAAACTCGGATGGCGAGGTAAGTTACCGGCTGGATAAATCAGGGCGAACCTAACGACTGTCTGCAACCCGACCCGCATCAGCATGTCTCTTATAAATCTTGCGCGGCGGCGGATGGATGCCCGGCGTTAGACGCTTGCTTGTCGCCGTATGCATGAGCAGGCAAATTAAAGAATATTTCTCATTGGAGAATTGGTAATGCTCAGAATCAAAGAGTTGCAGAAAACTTACGCGAGCGGAGTTCAAGCACTCAAAGCAGTTAATCTCGAAGTGCCTGCGGGAGTGTTTGGGCTGCTCGGCCCGAATGGTGCGGGCAAGACGACGTTGATGAAAATACTCGCCACTCTGCTCGAACCTGATTCGGGCGAAGTTGCTGTCGGCGGCGTTGACTTTATCAGCCGGAAGACGACGGCCCGCAGAATGCTCGGGTACTTGCCGCAGGACTTCGGTCTGTATCCGACTCTGACAGCCGAACAGACGCTCGGCTATTTCGCCAGACTGAAGGGCGTAGCGAACGCTAAAGAACGCGTCGCCTTGATCGGGGCGTTGCTCGAAAGAGTGAATCTTGAACATGCGCGAAAGCAGCCGGTCGGAGGCTTCTCGGGCGGGATGCGGCAGCGTTTGGGGATCGCGCAGGCGCTCATCGGGCAGCCCCGTCTAATCGTTGTTGACGAGCCAACCGCCGGGTTAGACCCTGAAGAGCGAAATCGCTTTCACAATTTGCTTTCTGAGATCGCCGGCGATAAACGGGTCGTGCTTCTTTCGACTCACATTGTCTCGGATGTCTCCAATCTTTGCGGCCAGATGGCGATTATCCGGCAGGGCGAAATCATCGCGTTTTGTACCCCGCGAGCCGCGCTGGCTCAAATCGCGGATGTGATTTGGGAGACCACCACGCGGCGCGAAGACGTGCCGAGCCTCAAATCGCGGTTCAAGGTGATCTCGACGCAGACGTTTGAAGGGCAAGTTCGCGTCAGGGTCTTTTCGCCGGAGGGAAGACCGGGCGAGGAATTCGGGCGCGTCATTCCGACTCTGGAAGATTACTATTTCAGCCTTATCAATCAGGCACGGAGCGTCAATTGAAAACCCTCGTGTCGCGGCGATTCGCTGCCGTGTTTCAGACCGAAGTGCTCTTTAATTTGAAGCGCGTCGCCCCTTACGCGCTGATGGTTCTGTTTAGCGCAAACGCAATTTTATGGTGGGGTTGGGGGCCGGCCATCGCGAGAGGCTGGGCGGTCAACAGCGATTTTTACATCGTCCGGCTCTTCGGCGGCTTCACTTTTCTAACGCTTCCGTTGTTCATTGCTTTGATAATGGGAGACCCTGTTATCAGAGACTTTCGCATAGGTGTTGACCCGCTCATTTTTTCAAAGCCCGTCAGCCGCGCCGAGTATCTGCTGGGAAAATTTTTCGGCAACTTCTTCGTGCTGATCTGTTGCCAGGCCTGTTTTGCCCTCACTTTGCTTTTGCTTCAAGCGTTCAATACTTCCGGCATGATCGTCCTGTCGCCGCGACTGCTTCCGTATTTTCAGCACTTCTTCTTTTTCGTCGCAGTGTCGAGTCTCGCGTTGGGGGCGATTTGCTTTACGGTCGGGACACTCACGCGCAATGTTAAAATCGTTTACGGTCTGGCGGTCTCTTTTTACTTCCTCTACATCGCGTGGCAGAGTGCGATTAAAGGACTGCCGATTGGCTGGCGCATAGCTCTCGACCCGTTGCTGTTCAACGTCGGGAGCGAGTTATTCAAAGGGCGCGCCGCTGATTCGCTGAACCAACTCGCCATCAGCTATGACGGATACATGATTGCTAACCGCGTTCTGATGCTGAGTGTTTCGCTGCTTTGTTTAGCAATACTCTACCTCCGTTTTTCGATTGCTGAGCGAGTCAAAACGAACGCAGCGCAGAATCAGACTTTGCTTTTAAACCTCACGCGGGGAGCAGAGAGAGTTTATAGCGGAAGGGAAAATTCCGTTGCCGCGCAATCAGTTAAAGTTGCCGGAGATGCGTCTGCAAAACAGATTGCGATTCCGCAGGTCAATCTCGTCACTCAAGGGTTGCGCGCCAGCCTCGAACAATTTATGGCGGCGTTAGGAGTAGAGTTTCGCCTGCTTCGAGCTGAACGCAGCCTCGTCGCGATTGCCCCGCTCATAATGTTTTTGTGCGGCTGGGAGCTGGCCGCCTACAACGTCGTTCCCGAAGTCTCATACTCGGCTGCCTACGCGCGCAGAACGGAAAATTCGCTTTTGCTATTTCTGTTCTGCGTTGCAGTTTTCTATACGGGCGAGTCGATGCACCGTGACCGCGAAGCGAGAATCGAGCCTGTCTTATGGAGCATGCCTGCGCCCAACTTTGTGCTGCTGCTCTCAAAGTTTACAGCCACGCTCTTGCTCTCGGTTTCTCTAATTACACTGGTCGGTCTGACGGCCATCGGAATACAAATCTACAAAGGACACGCGCCGCTCGAAATACAAAATTATCTGACAACTTACGCGGTGATTTTAATTCCAAGCGTGGTTTTTATGGTTGCCGCAGCCGTCGCTTTGAATGTTCTTTTACGCGATAAATATCTGACTTACGCGGTCTGTCTCGCAATCGGCGGCGGGATTTATTATTTAGCCGGACAGGGCTACAACCATCCGCTTTATAATCCCGTCCTTTATCAACTTTGGACGCCTTCTGATTTAATAAATGGCGGAAATCATCTCGCACGGATTCTGATTCATAGAATTTACGGTTGCGCGCTTTCAGCTATACTTCTTGCATTAGGACTTCTCTTTTTCGAGCGAAAAACAACCAAAGGGCTAAAGGCAGATGGTCGCTTGAGCGGTACGGGATGGACAATTTTAGCGGCGATAATTTCTGTGCTGATCGCCGTCATCACAGGTTTGATAATCAGCACCGGAGCGTAGCGCTACACCCACAAATTGGATCATCAGCCGAGACAAAGCTTAACAACTGTCTGCCGCGCGACCGCGAGTAGCGCGGCAGTCATTCACTGCCGTGACCTCATCCGCAGGGCTTGAATGGTTGCTTGGTCATCCGTTGCGGGCAGTGATAAGAAGAGTTATATCGCTTATGTCCGGGAAAGTAGAAAATGAATCAAATGTCGTTGTTTGTTCTTCGTCTGCTTCTGCATGGAGCGCTGCTCGTCGGGACTTGTACAGTCGTGGCGAGGGCGCAAAACTCCGGCTCGGAACAGAACCATCGGACGGAGGGCGGGTTGCCATCCTCTGTATCAAATGCGCAGTCGTCAATCACAGACCGTCTTGAGCGCGAAGGCGTGAGCATTGACTTCTCTGTGACGGCGACGGGCGAGAGCGCAAAGCAAATCATCGCGGGAACGGATGCTCTCATCAGCTTTAGCCTCAAAGATGCGCGCACAGGACAGCCGCTTGCGGGCGCGCGTCCGCGCGCGTGGCTGAGCGCGCGCAAGACAGACCGCGCGCCGACAGATGCCGAGTGTGCCGACAAGGTGCGCGGCTTTGTTGAAGGCCGTCTGAGCGCGCGTCCCGACATCGACCTCAACAGCTATCTGCTGCTCGCGCTCAATCACGACAACACCATCTCGGTCATCAACCCGCAAATCTCCTTTGGCCGGACGCAGCTTGAACATCTCGTCAAGCTGCCGGGAGCGGGCGCGGATTGGGCGCTTTCAAAAAACGGTGAGACGCTCTATGTGACGCTGCCCGAACAGTCGGCGGTGGCGGTTGTCAGCACCGTCACCATGCAGGTGGTCGAAACCATCTCTGTGGGCGAGAAGATGCGCCCCACGCGCGCCGCGCTCCAGCCCGGCGGGCGTTATCTTTGGGTCGCGCTTGACAACTCGCCGCATGTGGCCGTGATCGACACGGCGACCAACAAGCTTGCCGCGAAGATTGAGACGGGTGTGGGGCTACACTCGTTTGCTTTCACACCCGACGGCAAGTTTACTTACGTCGCCAATACAAGCGTCGATACCGTGTCGGCCATCGACGCGCAGAAACTCGTCAAGGTCGCAGACATCCCCGTCGGCAAAACGCCCGGCTCTATCGCATACAGCAGTGCAAGCCGGCTCGTCTATGCGGCGGCTATCAATGGCGCTTCCATTAGCGTCATCGACCCGGCGCGCCAAAAGGTTGTGCGCAGCATCCCGGTCAAGCGCGGTATCGTTGCGTTCAGGTTCGAGCCTTCGGGCCGCTTCGGTTTCGCCGTCAATCAGATGGAAAACGTTGTCGAAATTATCGACGCTTCGACGGGCGAGGTAGCTGGGACGGTTTCAATCGTCAAGGGGGCTGATCAGATAGCCTTTACAGGCAACTACGCATACCTGCGCGGGACAGGTTCGGAGAAAGTTTCGCTCATCGAGTTGGCCGGAATACAGAAGGGCAAGCTCGCAGCCGTCGAAGTCGTCGCCGGTCAGAGACCGCCCGGCGAGCTGCCAGCCGAAATCGGCGTGGCCGATATGATCGTCCCAACACCCGAAGGCAACTCGGTCTTGATCGCCAATGCGCCCGATCAGATGATCTACTACTATGTTGAGGGCATGTCGGCCCCGATGGGCGCGCTCTCAAACTACAAACGACACCCGCGCGCCGCACTGGTTCTCGACCGAAGCTTGACGGAAGTGAAGCCCGGCGTTTACTCCGCCCGCGCCAAACTAAAAAACGCCGGACGCTTCGATGTCTCGCTGCTCTTAAATCAGCCGCGCATCCTGCATTGCTTTCAGTTGGATGTCGCGCAATCGTCCAGCGAGGAGAATCCGCCGCGTGCCGCCGCGCTCGTCGTCAAACCGCTCTTTGAGGGACAGCAATTTAAGGCTGGCGAATCGGTCGCGCTTCGTTTCAAAATCACCGACTCTGTAACCATGCAGCCGCTCAAAGGACTGACCGACGTGCAGGTTCTGGCCTTCGAGCCGCCCGGCATCTGGCAGCAGCGCCAGTTTGCGAAGGAGGTCGGCGATGGCGAGTATGAAGTGTCGCAGACGTTTCCGCGCGCGGGCCAATACAAAGTGATGCTGCGCGTCGCGTCGCGTGGTGTGGCCTATGCGGATTTACCATCCATCACGGTAACGGTAACTGATAAATAAATCTGAATCTGCACACTGACGTTTACGTCGAAGGTGCGACACGTTTGAGTGGAATGATGACAAGCAAGATAAAACTGTTTTCAGATGTGCGCTTTCTCTCGGTCTGTTTAATTCTTGTGACGATCTTCGTCGGCCTCACAGTCTCCGTGCCGGAGACGAAGGGCGCAAACCCGAGCGATGAAGCCCTTGAAACGGCGCGCAATTTTGAAGTCCGGAAGATTGCTGAAGGGGTCTATGCCGTCGTGCGCAAAGACTTGCCGGGTCTGATGGTCGATGCAAACAACCTCTTTATTATCAACGAAGAGGACGTTGTCGTCGTCGATTCAAACGGCGCGCCCGCCATCACAAAAGAGGTTCTGGCCGCGCTTAGAAAATTGACCGACAAGCCCGTTCGCTACGTCGTCAACACGCATTATCACGACGACCACACAAGAGGAAATCAGGTTTACAAGGCGGCCTTTCCCAACGTCGAGTTTATCGGCCATGCCTTTACGCGCGATTATTTGCCGAACGAAGGGGCGACAAACCGCAAAGGATTTCTTGAAGGCGCGCCGCGCTTTCGCGACGACATTCTTTCGCTTATCAAGCAGAACAAAAGTCTCGGCGGTTGGGATTTGACCGAAGAGGAACGCCTGAGCTACGCGAGCGACATTCGTCTCGTCAATCTCGTCCTCAGCGAAGGCGCACAGGCGCAGACAGTTCTGCCGACCATCACGGTCGAAGACCGTCTCACGCTTCATCGCGGCGGCGGGCGCACTATCGACATTCTGCATCTCGGCAAAGGCCACACGGCGGCAGACCTCGTCGTCCATCTGCCGAAAGAGGGCGTGGTCGCGACGGGCGACCTTGTGGTTGCGCCCATCCCGCTCGTCGGCAATCCGCAGTCGCACATCGGCGCTTGGGGACCGACGCTTGAAAAGATTCGTGCGCTTCGTCCGTCCGTCATCGTGCCCGGTCACGGCCCCGTCATGCGCGACGATTCTTACCTGAAGACGCTCGCCGAAATGTTTGCCTCCATAAGCAAACAGACCGAGGCGGCAGTCGCACGTGGCGAGACGCTTGAGCAGACGCGCAAAAGCGTCCAACTCGACGAATTTCGCAAACGACTTGTCGGCGATTCACAAGTGCGACGGTTCTCCTTCTCGATGTATGTTGCAGGCCCTGCCGTCGCCGCCGCATTCCGTGAAGCAGCGACGAAGAAAACCATCAATCATTAATATTCCAAAAGAAGGGCGTGCGACGCTGATAAAAGAAAACGGCGAGGCCGCCGGGGCAGTTTGTCTCGGCGGCTTTCTGTTTTTGCGTTGTGCCTGACGAAAAAGAGAGAACGAGTGGTGAAGTGTCGCCTGAATCAGACAAGGCCGCGAAGCTCTATGCTCTGCGATAGATTTCGCGCCCGTCGCTCGTCATCTCGACGACGAGCTTGTTGTCGGCGTATGCAAGGTCGAGGTGCGCAATTGATTCGGAGACCGAGAGAAAGCGGTGTACGTCGGTCGAATCGGGAAAGAGCGCGCGCGCAACGTCCCAAGCGGTCGCGCCCTCCTTCGGAATCAATTTGACGACTGCGCTTTGACGTTCGCGGATGGCGCGCAAATAGCGGTTAAAGAGTTCCTCATAATCTTCGACCGAATCGCCATGACCGCCATAGACGAGCGTCGGATGAAGGTTGCGTATGCGCGCAAGGCTGACCAGGTATTCTTCGAGCGAGCGGAAGCGACGAGCGGGGTCGATGGGGTCGGGCGAAAGAATTGGGTTGGGCGTGATGCGCTTCAAAACGCAATCGCCTGCAATCACCGTGCGGTCGGCCTCGCGGAAGAACGAACACGAGCCGGGCGTGTGTCCCGGCGTGTGGACGACGCGCAAAGCGCCGCTTGAGAATTGCAACTCTTCACCGTCGGTCAGCTCTGCGTGCTCATCGTCTTCCAGAGCGTCTGCGTATTGACGCACCTCTTCATAGACGCTGCGCATCGCTCCGATCTCGTCTGCGGGCACGCCCGCGCGCAAAAGCAGCGTGCGATGTTCTTCATATTCAAGCCGCCCTTTTTTGTGTCCCGTCTCCCAGCCGTGTACGAGCACTTCGGCATCTTTCGCTTCGTCGCGCAAACTCTTTGCCAGCCCACAATGATCTTCGTGCGCGTGCGTGAGCACGATGCGCCGAATATCCGCGACGCGAAAACGCGCGCGACGCAAGCCTTCCTTCAAGGCCTCAAGCGCCTCGCGCGTCTTTGGCCCCGTGTCGATCAAAGTCACAGGGTCTTCGGCAATTAAATAGCAGTTGACCGGCCCGACGTAAAAGGGCGTGGGGACGACGATGGGAACGATCTTCATAAGGCAAAAGGAAAAAGGTAAAAGGCAAAAGGTGAAATCCGATTACTTCTTGGCTGATACAATAATTGCCCCAATGATTCGCTTCAACTCTTCAGCTTCATTTCGCAGTTCTGCAATACGGGATTCAGCAACCACTTCTGATGCAACGAGTAGTCGAAGCCAAAAGGAAGTCTCTCTCGCCTCTTTAAGCGCAATGGCGTTTTTGCTTATGAAGTCGGCCTTACTTTGGCCGCCTTGCGCTTCTTCAAGATTTGCTCCGATTGAGGTGGCAGCCCTTAACAATTGCTTGGAGAGGATGCGGCTAGCGCCGGGCCGCTCATCAAGATGACGGCAGACTTTCACCACACGGACGGCAAACATAAAGGCACGCTCTCATATATCCGCGCCTCTATGTCTGCCATCTGCTTCTTCCATTTTTACCTTTTGCCTTTTACCTTTTTCCTTCTTTAGAACACGTATTTATTTGCCGTGATCATCGCATCGGCGATGCGCTGTCGAGCGGCGAAGGTGTTTGCCGGCGTGTTTTTTGTAAAGCGTCGCAACGCAGCAAGCAGCGTGCGCAGCTCGTCGCCTTCGGACATGGCGGCGAGCGTTTCTTTGGCGCTTGCTTCGATACGCGCGGCTGCGTCGTTGCAGAAAACGCGCGTCATATCGAGAAAGCGCGCGGCCCCGTCTTCGCCCTTCGCGTCGGCAATCTTCTGTGTGCGAAGGATGGCCGACTCCATCGCGTAAACGTCCATGATGATGTCGGAGACGCTGATAAGAATTTCCTGCTGGTCGGCAAGCGCCAACATATATTTCTGCGCGGCTGTGCCCAAAGTCATGAGCGCGACCTTTTTTGCATTGCGCGTAAGTCGTATCTCGTTTGAGAGCACGCTTTCATCGTCATCGAGAGACGGCATTGAAGGAGAGAGCAGTTCGTCCATCAAGGCTTGCGCAGCCGGGAGAAGCGCGAGCTGCCCCTTCATCGCTTTTTTCATAAGCATGCCGGGGATAAGCATGCGGTTGATTTCGTTTGTCCCCTCAAAGATGCGGTTGATGCGCGAATCACGATAGGCGCGCTCTGCCGGGTAATCCGCCGAATAACCGTAGCCGCCATAAATCTGCACCATCTCGTCGGCGATAAAATCGCAGTATTCCGACAGAGCGACCTTGATGATCGAACACTCCGGCGCATACTCCTCAATCGTCCGTGATCTGGCATCCATGTCGGCATCATGGCCGAGCGCGGCCAGCCCTGCGTCGAGCAGACCGAGCGTGCGATAGACCAAACTCTCTCCGACCCAGGTGCGCACGGCCATCTCGCCAAGCTTTGCTTTGATTGCTCCGAAAGAAGAGATTGGCTTTCCGAATTGATGACGCTCGTTTGCGTAGCGCACCGATTCCTGCGTCATCAGCTTCATCCCGCCCAGACACATCGCGCCCAATTTGAAGCGCCCGATGTTCAAAGTGTTCAGCGCAATCTTATGGCCCTTGCCGACCTCGCCGAGCAGATTCGAGACCGGAGTCTTTACGTCCGACAAAACAAGCGCGGTCGTCGAAGAACCCTTGATGCCCATCTTGTGCTCTTCCGCGCCGTTTGTTAACCCTTCCTGCCGCTCGACGATGAAGCCCGTAAACTTCTCGCCGTCAACTTTGGCAAAGACGACAAACACATCTGCAAACCCGCCGTTTGTGATCCACATCTTTTCGCCATTCAAGATGTAGTGCGTGCCGTCTTCGCTCAAACGCGCCGTCGCCTTTGCCGCCAGCGCGTCAGACCCCGAGCCTGATTCGGTCAAAGCGTAAGCCGTAATCAGCTCGCCCGAAACGATCTTTGGAAGATACTTCTTCTTCGCCTCTTCCGTGCCGAAATAGAGAATCGGAAGAAGCCCTATGCCTCCCTGCGCGCCCAGAGTCGTGGCAAACGATGCTGAGCGCCCAAGGTATTCGCCGATGATTGCGCCCGTCGTTTGATCCATCCCCAAACCGCCGTACTCTTCTGCGACGGTCGCGCCGACCAGCCCAAGCTCTGCGCCCTTCTGAACAAGCTCGCGCGCAAGCCGCCAATCATGCTTCTCAAGCTCAGGGATGCGCGGGCGCACTTCGTTGTCCATAAACTGCCGCGTCGTGTCGGCAATCATCCGGTGCTCTTCTGTAAAATCTTCGGGCGTGAAGACATCTGCGGGCTCACGCTCTTCGATAAGAAAACTTCCGCCCTTAAAAACTTTTCTCTCTTCGGCTACGGCTGTCATGTTTTGCTCCTTTCAGTCGGAAAAAGCTGTTAGCTTTTAGCTGTTAGCTGTTAGCTCGCGGCAACAAGGGATGCGTCGTTGCAAAATATGAATACTCGTTTCGGTCTTCTTCTGGCTGAAAGCTAATCGCTAACAGCTAATCGCTGATTCTTTCAAAAATTCCGGCTGCGCCCATGCCGCCGCCGACGCACATCGTGACCATCGCATAGCGTCCCTGCCGTCGTTCGAGCTCGCGCAGAACCGTCGCGGTCAGTTTCGCCCCCGTGCAGCCCAAAGGATGGCCGAGCGCGATTGCGCCGCCGTTGACGTTTGTGCGCGCAGGATCGAGTCCGAGCTGTCGGATGACGGCGAGGCTCTGCGCGGCGAAGGCTTCGTTGAGTTCGATGACATCGATGTCTTCGATCCTGAGTCCGGCGAGTTTTAAGACTTTCGGGATGGCAAAGACAGGGCCGATGCCCATCTCTTCGGGCGGGCAACCGGCGGTTGCGTAAGCGACGAAACGCGCGAGCGGTTTGAGGTTCAATGCACGCGCCCTCTCATCCGACATGACGACGCAGGCCGCCGCGCCGTCCGACATCTGCGAGGCGTTGCCCGCCGTGATTGTGCCCTTCAGATGAAACGCTGGCTTGAGTTTTGACAGCGACTCTTCTGAGGTGTCGCGGCGCACGCCCTCGTCCTTTTCAAACGTAACCTCGCGTCGCTCCTTCTTGCCCTTTGCATTCAACTCTTCAAACGCGACGTTGAGCGGTACGATCTCGTCGTCAAATTTCCCTGCGTCCTGCGCCGCCGCCGCCCTTTTGTGAGATTGAAACGCGAAAGCGTCCTGCTCCTCGCGCGTGACTTCGTA
>CBDUCU010000086.1:0-10948 GCA_965365725.1 uncultured bacterium
TACGAGCGCGCCGAAGAAGTTTGGACGGCGGCAGAATGGTACGGGCGTGCCGGACGACAGGCGCGCGAATCGTTTACGCCCGACACTGCCCTACGTTTTTATCGCAAAGCTTTGGAATTGGTTGACCGCGCGCCCGCCGACGAAATTGATGCTGCGACGCGACGCGCGCGCATCGTCAAGTGGTATGAAGGTCTGGGCGAAGTTTTATGGCGACAGGCCAATCTTGCCGAAGCTTTGGAAGCTTACGAAGCGATGCGCGCGGCGGCGCAGGAATCTAATGACCATGTGGCAGAGGCGCGCGCATGGAACAGCCGCTCGCTTGTCGAAGACGGGCAGGGCGATGCGCGCGCGGCGCTTGAAAGCGCAAAAGAGGCAGAGCGCCTTGCGCGCAGCGCAGAAGATTCCCCGCAGGCGCGCGCCGCACTCGTGACCGCACTGTTGCGTCAGGGCTATGCCTTTTATCGTTTGGGCGATGCGGCTTCGGTCATTCGCATCGGCGAAGAGGCTTTGGCGCTTGCGCCGACCGAAGGCGAAGGCTCAAAGCGCGACCGCGCGCGAAGCCTTCATCTGCTCGGCACGGGCCATCAGATGCTCGGCGATTCCAAGCAGTCGCGCCTTTGCAAAGAACAATCGCTCATGCTCATGCGCGAGCTTGGAGACAGACAAAATTCGGGCGCGATGCTCAACGGGCTGGGCGAAACGGCGCGTCTCGGCGGCGACTATGCCGAGGCCGTCAAGCTCTACACCGAAGCGCTCTCAATCGCGCGCGAGATCGGCAATCTCTCGCAACAGCTCGTCTATCTCGGCAACCTCGGCGGCGCGCGCACAGGTCTCGGCGATTATGCGAGTGCCGAAGCGGATTTGCGCGAAGTCGTCATGATGACAGGGGCGAGCGGACACTTTGCGC
Source organism: uncultured bacterium (assembly GCA_965365725.1). Taxonomy (GTDB): domain Bacteria; phylum Acidobacteriota; class Blastocatellia; order Pyrinomonadales; family Pyrinomonadaceae; genus DASQDT01. The sequence continues at coordinate 908 of CBDUCU010000086.1, forward strand.
TCTCCGAGGTCTATCGCTTTCTCGCCGAAGCGCTGCTCGGACAAGCCAAGACGGAGGAGGCGCTCGACGCAGCGCTCAATGCGCTGGCGCTCGGACGCAAGACCGGCAATCTCGAATTTATCGGCGGCGCGTGGCGCGCGCTCGGTCTGGTTGCCGCCGCGCTGCCTCGTCCAATCGTTATTGAAGACGAGATGCGCACAGCCGATCAGTGTTTTTCGGAGAGCCTCAGAATTTACGTCGAAACGGGAATGGAATCCGAGCGAGCGCGCGTCCTTCGCGATTGGGCGCGTTATGAATCGACGCGCGGAGATCTGGCGCGCGCCGCAGAGTTGCGCGACGAAGCACGCGAGATTTTTATCCGTCTCGGCATGGAGTCGGAAGTGGAGAGAACACTGGAAGAAGCAAAAGCCTTTACCGGGTGAAAGCAGTTTGAATGGTGGCAGCATTCCTCTCATGCTCGCCAGTGTGCGCAAACGCACAAAGTTGGGGCGCGCTCGCCAATAAATTTTGCCGAATTCTTCAGCCGTCTTGCTTGATAAATGATATCTCTCAAGCAAACGACGAGCGCGCGATGAATTTGTGAGGAATTGAAAACACTTGCTTGCGCGCGTCAGAGTAAGATGCCTCTCGACATGGAAGAGCGAACAACGACGCGCGCCGCACGCACGCCCGTCTCAACTTACCGCCTGCAATTCAACGCCGATTTTACCTTCGCGCAAGCACGCGCGCTCGTCGACTATTTAGACGAGCTTGGCATCACCGATTGTTATTCCTCGCCGGTGCTCAAGGCGCGGCGCGGAAGCGTGCACGGTTACGACGTGGTCGATCACGCCGAGATCAATCCGGAGATGGGCGGCGAGGCTGCGTTTGTCGAATTCGCTGAAGGACTGCGCGCGCGTTCGATGGGCCTGGTGATGGACGTGGTGCCGAACCACATGTGCATCGCCAGCACGGAGAATCGCTGGTGGCAAGACCTTCTTGAGAACGGGCCGGGCTCGCCTTTCGCGCGCTTCTTCGATGTGGATTGGAATCCGCCCGAGCCGAGTCTTAAAAACAAAGTGCTGCTGCCCATTCTCGGCGACCAGTTCGGGCGCGTTATCGAAAGACAGGAGATCAAGATCATCTACCGCGACGGCGCATTCTTCGCCGTCTATTACGAGACACAACTGCCGGTTGCTCCGCGCACGTCGGTCGTTATTCTCGAAGTCGCGTTGGAAGCGCTCATCGGGCGTTTGAGCGATTCTCACGCCGACGTGATTGAACTCGAAAGTATTCTGACTGCGCTCAAACATCTGCCCACGCGCACCGAGATCGACCCTGTGCGCGTGCGCGAACGGCGACGAGAGAAGGAAGTGGCGCGCAGGCGTTTATCCAATCTTTTGAAAGAGAGCGGAGAGGTGCGCGGCGCTGTGCATGAAGCGCTGGCGCGCGCCAACGGCATCAAAGGCCGCGCCGAGAGCTTCGACCTGCTGGAGAAACTGCTTTCCGAGCAAGCCTATCGCCTGAGCTACTGGCGCGTCGCCTCAGACGAGATCAACTATCGACGCTTTTTCGATATCAACGAGCTGGCAGCCGTGCGTGTGGAAGAGCGGCCCGTCTTTGCCTCCGTCCATGAGATCATCTTTCGCCTGATGCGTCGCGGGTTGGTGACGGGACTGCGCATCGACCATGTTGACGGACTCTTTAATCCCGAAAAATATCTGCAGGACCTCATGCGCGAATGTGCATCGATTATGCGGCGCACGGGCGAGGCGGAAGCGAGAGATAGAGAAGCGACGCATGCGGGCGAAGCGTCGAGCGTCAAAGAGCTGCCCTGCTACATCGTCGTTGAAAAGATTCTCGGCCACGACGAGCTTTTAAGGCGCGAGTGGGCGACCGATGGCACGACCGGCTACGAGTTTATGAATCTGCTCGGCGGACTCTTCGTCGATCAGCGCAACGCGCAGGCCGTGCGCGAGCTTTACAGTGATTTTACGGGCGTGCGCGCAAACTTCGCCGACCTTCTTTATCGTTGCAAAAAGCTTATTCTCGACGTGGCGATGTCGAGCGAGCTGCACGTGCTTGCGCGTCGTCTCGACCGCATCTCGGAGCAGCACCGGCACACGCGCGATTTCACGTTCAACAGCTTGCACGCCGCGCTCTCAGAAGTGATCGCCTGCTTTCCCGTCTATCGCACATACATTCGTCGCAGCCATAGCTCGGTCAGCCCCGACGACCGCCTTCACATCAACGCGGCTGTGCGCTCGGCGCGCCGTCGCAACCCTTCGGTGAGCGACACGCTCTATGATTTCATTCAAAACCTTCTTTTGCTCGAAGACCCGAAGGGCATAAGCGCACAGCACCGGGCCGAGCGGCGCGACTTTGTGATGCGCTTTCAACAGTTGACGAGTCCGGTGATGGCGAAGGGGCTTGAGGATACGGTCTTTTATCGCTATCACCCGCTCTCGTCTTTGAACGAAGTCGGCGGCGAGCCCGCCGTCTTTGGCGTATCGCTCGAACGCTTTCATCAGCGCAACCAGTACCGTCAGGAAAATTGGCCGAAGGCTCTCTCGGCTACTTCGACGCACGACACGAAGCGCGGCGAAGACGTGCGCGCGCGTGTGAGCGTGCTCTCTGAGATTCCAGAAGAATGGAATCGCGCCATCCATCGCTGGCGCGAAATGAACCGCGCACACAAGTCGAACCTTGAAGGCGCGTTGGTGCCAAGCGAGAATGAAGAATATCTGCTTTATCAAACTCTCGTCGGCGCATGGCCGTTTGAAAAGCCGAGCGGCGACGAGCACCAAACGTTTATCGAGCGTATCCAGCAGTACATGACCAAGGCGCTCAAAGAGGCGAAGCTGCACACAAGCTGGATCAATCCGAACGGCAAATATGAACAGGCGGTCAGCGAATTCGTCAGCGCGATTCTCAATGCTTCGCAAGAGAACCGCTTTCTCGCAGACTTTGTCGAATTTCAAAAACAAACGGCGCGCGCTGGAATATTTAATTCGCTCTCGCAGGTTCTTCTGAAGACGACCGTGCCCGGCGTGCCCGACTTTTATCAGGGCACGGAAATCTGGCAGTTGACGCTTGTCGATCCTGACAATCGTCGCCCAATCGATTACGCCTCAAGGCAGCGGCTTCTCGAATCGATGCGCGGGCGAGATGGAGATTTGCCCGCGCTCGTCGACGAACTCGTCAGCGCACCCGAAGACGGTCGCATCAAGCTTTATCTCACGACCCGTGCTTTAAATTTTCGTCGAGACAACCCCGAGCTTTTCGAGCGCGGCGAATACACGCCGCTCGGCGCGTCGGGCGCGCGCAACAACAACGTCGTTGCATTTGCGCGCGCGCACAAAGAGAGAGCGGCGGTCGTGATTGCGGGAAGGTTCTACACGCAGTTGATGGGCGAGGGCGCAGCGCGCTTGCCGACGCGAGCGCAGGCATGGGGCGATACATCGGTTGCGCTCGAAGGCAATTTATCGACGGGGCGTTACAGAGATGTTTTCACCGGCTTAGAGTTTGAAGTGCAAAAAGGTGCGTTGCGTCTCGCCGATGTTTTCGCGCACCTGCCGTTGGCGCTGTTGGAAAGGATTTAGAATTTTTTTCGGGTTGACTAAAAAGCGAAATGATTTTTCACCATAGAGACACAGTAGAAGTAAAAAAACTGTATCTCTGTGGTTCACTCCGTCTTGCCAAACCAAACGCTTAACCAAAAGAAGATCGCATAACACCAAATGAAAATCTGGCCCGGAAACTCTTATCCACTTGGCGCGACATGGGACGGCGCGGGCGTAAACTTTGCGCTCTTTTCCGAAAACGCGACGCGCGTCGAGCTGTGCCTTTTCGATTCCGCTGATGCCGCGCAGGAATCTGCACGCATCACGCTTCCCGAACATACCGATCAGGTCTGGCACGCATATCTTCCCGAAGCGCGGCCCGGCCAGCTCTACGCCTATCGCGTTGACGGCCCGTTTGAGCCGCGCATGGGGCATCGCTTTAACCCCAACAAGCTTCTGCTCGACCCTTACGCAAAGGCCGTAACCGGACAGATCGACTGGGACGATTCAGTCTTTGCCTACACCATCGGACACGCAGACGGCGATCTTTCATTTGACGAGCGCGACAGCGCCGCGCGGATGCCGAAGTGCGTCGTCGTCGATCCGGCATTTAGCTGGGGAAGCGATCAGCATCCGCGCACGCCCTGGCATAAGACGCTCATCTATGAGGCGCACGTCAAGGGTCTGACAAAGCTTCATCCAAAAGTGCCCGAGCCTTTGCGCGGAACTTATGCGGGGCTTGCGCATCCGGCCGTCATCGAACACTTGTTGTCGTTGGGTATCACGGCCGTCGAGCTGATGCCCGTCCATCAATTCGTCTCGGGCAAGCATCTGGCCGACAAAGGACTGACGAATTATTGGGGCTACGACTCAATCGGTTTTTTCGCGCCCGATGCGCGCTATGCAAGTGCAGGAAGATTTGGCGAACAGGTCGCAGAATTTAAGACGATGGTGCGCACGCTCCATCGCGAAGGCATCGAAGTCATCCTCGACGTGGTTTACAACCACACGGGCGAGGGTAATCATTTCGGCCCGACCTTGAGCTTTCGCGGTATCGACAACGCCGCATACTATCGGCTCGTCCCAAACGACCGTCGCTTCTACATGGACTACACGGGCTGCGGCAACACGCTGAACATGCTGCATCCGCGCACGCTCCAGCTCATCATGGACTCTCTGCGCTACTGGGTTCTGGAGATGCACGTTGACGGCTTTCGCTTTGATCTGGCTGCGGCGCTTGCGCGCGAGCTGCACGAAGTTGATCGTCTGGCGGCCTTTTTCGACATCATCCATCAAGACCCGGTGATCTCGCAGGTCAAGCTCATCGCAGAGCCCTGGGACTTGGGCGAGGGCGGTTATCAGGTCGGAAATTTTCCTGTGCTCTGGGCCGAATGGAACGGCATCTACCGCGACGCCATTCGCAGCTTCTGGCGCGGCGACGAAGGCCGCATCGACGATCTTGCATATCGTCTGACGGGTTCGAGCGATCTTTATGAGAGAAGCGGCAGAAGACCTTACGCCAGCATCAACTTTATCACCGCGCACGACGGCTTTCCGCTCGCAGACCTTGTCAGCTACAACGAAAAACATAACGAGGCCAACGGCGAAGAGAACCGCGACGGTCACGACCACAACCTCAGCTGGAATCACGGTGCGGAAGGGCCGACCGGCAACCAGGAAATCCTCGCGGCTCGCGCCCGCCAACAACGAAATTTTCTTGCCACGCTCCTTCTTTCGCAGGGCGTGCCGATGCTTCTGGCGGGCGACGAGATGGGGCGCACGCAGGCTGGCAACAATAACGCCTATTGTCAGGACAACGAGATTTCCTGGGTCAACTGGGATTTGAACCAGCGCGACAGAGAGCTTCTGGAGTTCACGCGCTCGCTGATCAAGCTCTTTCACACGCAGCCGGTGCTGCGCCGACGAAAATTTTTTCAGGGCCGGCAGATTCGCGGCGCTGAGATCAAAGACGTTTCGTGGTTTCGTCCGGACGGGCGCGAGATGTCGGAAGAAGACTGGCGAAACCCGATGCAGAAATCTCTGTGCGTGCGGCTCGCCGGAGATGCAATCGACGAGATAGACGAACGCGGAAAGCGCATCACGGGCGATACGCTGCTGATGCTCTTAAATTCTCATCATCGAGGAATCTCATTTATTCTCCCTGCGCATCGCAAGGGGGTGGTCTGGGAGCAAATCCTTGACACGCGCGAGACGACCGGACGACGCAAGACGCGCAGCCGTCTCGTCAAAGGCGGCGCCACCTATCGCATGGAGCCGCGCACGTTCGCGCTCTTCCGCATGCAGGCCGGGACGGAAGACGCGGCGCGCGAGACTGTGGCGGCGACCGCGCCGGTTGAAACGAAGGAAGCGAGCGCCGTCGAACAGCCCGCCGCACAGGCGGAAACGCCCGATTCGACTTTGACGAAATCGGTCTATTGCGCGCGCTCGGATCAGCTCGTCGCGCTCGACGCAGACTTCTGCCTCGCATGCAGCCAACAGGTTGCCGAAGGCGACGGCGCACATTACGAGCCAACGCCCGAGCTTCTCAAACGGCTCGGCTACGCCACGACCGAAGTGCCTGAGACAGAGGCGCAGGGTGAAGGCGATTAGCGCAGGCTCACTCTTCTAAAATGCGGACTACCGAGCGCGGAGCGGCGGCTTATTCACACAGCTTGTGCGCCCCGCTCTGGCTTGCGCAAGCTTCGCGTTCGGTGTGGAGAGCAGGGCACGCTTGTTTAAATGGACTGCTCATAAAATCTATTCGACCATGACGAGAGCGCACCGTTAGACTGCAATCTCCGGCTGCTTGCGTTGCCGTCGAACAATCCTCTTGCTTTTAACATCTCATCGTATAGAATCAGCTCGAAACAGCGACAGCAGACGTGATCCGCAACCTGCGGCCAACCGACGCGAGCCAGTCGGAAATCTTTTCAAATCAGACTCCAAATACATAGCCGTGCGTCGCAAACGCGTCGTCGCTTGCTCGTCTCTTCTTCAAGTTTTTACGTCCGTGAGTTTGAAGTAGTGATCCTTGCAGTTGTTTCTCGGAGAATCACTTGCTCCGCACCCTCGCGCCCGTGCGCGTCTGACCCACTTCGTGTTTTCACATAGATCGGAAGGACATGATGACGAAAAAGATGTCTTTGAGAGCTCGTCTCATAACGGTGCTCTGCCTGCTCACGTTCTCGTCGCTCTTTAGTTTGCCCGCCGTATCTGCGCAGACAGCGACAGCCACCGTGCGCGGCACAGTGCTCGACGCACAGGGAAATGCCGTCGCCGGCGCGACCGTGACGCTGGTAAATGATGAGAAGAATTTTTCGCGCACACAGATGACGAATGAGGAGGGCGGCTACACTTTTAGCGCCGTCCCGCCCGATACGTATCGTGTCGAAGCCGAAGCGCGCGGATTCAAGAAGGTCATCACCCGCGACGTGCGCGCACCCGTCAACACTTCAACGGACGTGAACGTGCGGCTTGAGGTGGGCAACGTCACCGAACAAATCGAGGTTTCGGCGGGGGCTGAAGCGCCGCTCAACACAAACGATGCAACTGTTGGCAACACCTTCACCGAGCGGCAGATCCTGCAACTTCCGCTCGACGCGCGCAATGTTGCGGGGTTGCTCTCGCTCCAGCCCGGTGTCACCTTCATCGGCAACGTCGATCAGCGCGGCGAGACGACGGATTTTCGCAACGGGTCGGTCAACGGCGGCAAGAGCGACCAGTCTAACGTCACGCTCGACGGCGTTGATGTCAACGATCAACAGAATCAGTTCGCCTTCAACAGCGTCCTGCGCGTTACGCCCGACTCGGTACAGGAATTCCGCGTCACCACAACCAACGCGAATGCCGAGCAGGGACGTTCTTCAGGCGCGCAGGTCTCGCTTGTCACAAAGTCCGGCTCAAACGACTTTCACGGCTCGCTCTACGAGTTTCACCGCAACACGGTGACTTCAGCCAACAACTTCTTCAACAATGCAGCCGGCGTTTACGGCGCAAACGACCCAGCCGTGACCGGCGGCGCGGCGCGAGCGGGCGACGCGCGCGTTCCGCGTCCCAAGCTTTTGCGCAACGTCTTCGGCGGACGACTCTCCGGCCCCGTCTTCAAAGATCGTCTCTTCTTCTTCTACAACTACGAAGGTCGCCGCGACGCGCGCGAAGAGTCCGTACTGCGCACCGTGCCGACGGCCTCTTTGCGGCAGGGCATCTATCGCTACAACAGGACGGGCGGCGGCTTCGGTGAGATACTTCCCGGCCAGCAGGTCTCTTCAACTTTACGCAACGACCCGAACCCAGCCGTGCTTGCGGTCTTTCAGCTTTATCCGCTTCCCAATACCTTCGAGGCGGGCGATGGTCGCAACACTGCCGGCTTCCGCTTTAACGCACCCGTTTCTCTCAAGTGGAATACACACACCGCGCGATTTGACTACAACCTGACGCGCGACGGTCGCCACACGCTCTACTGGCGAGGCATCCTCCAGGATGACCGCGAGACTTCATCGCCGCAGTTTCCCGGTCTTGTGCCGAACACGACGACTCTCAACAACAGCAAGGGCTTCGCCGTCAACTATCTCGCCTCGCTCACATCCAATCTGACGAGTACTTTTCGTTATGGCTTCACGCGGCTCGACATCGAAAACGCGGGGGCGGCAGCAGACGCGCCGATTATCACTTTCACCGCCCTGTCGAGTCCCGTCTCCACTTCGCGCAGCTCGCAGCGCACTTCGCCCGTGCATAACATCATCGAAGATGTTTCGTGGGTGCACGGCGAACACATCACGCAGTTCGGCGGAAACATCCGCTATATCACCAACAGCAGCGTCAGCTTCGCTAATTCATACTCGACCGCGCAGACGCGCCGCTCACGTTTGACCTCGACGACTCCTCTGCGCGTCACGGGCGCGGCTGACCGCTCAACCGAAGAGTCTCTGGTCGCGCTGCTTGGACTTCTGACCTACGGCAACGCCATCTACAACTACGAACGAACAGGCAAGGCGCTCGCGCCGGGACAGCCGCTCGTCCGCGATTTCGGAGCAAGCGAGTATGAAATTTACGGTCAGGACTCGTGGCGCATCCGACCTAATCTGACCATCACGGGCGGGCTTCGATATTCGCTCTACTCGCCGCCTTACGAGAAGAACGGCAATCAGGTTGCTCCGTCGATCCGGCTCGGCGAATGGTTCGAGCTGCGGCGCGGACTGATGGAAGCAGGACGACCCGCATCGGAAGCTCCGCGTATCTCGTTCGATCTGGCAGGCCCGGTCAATAACCGTCGCGGCTTTTATGATTGGGACAAAAACAACTTCGCGCCGCGCATTGCCTTTGCTTATTCGCCCGGCTTCAGCGAAGGCTGGCTCTCAAAGCTGACGGGCGGCCCCGGCGCGACCTCGATTCGCGGCGGCTATGCCATCGTCTATGACCGTATTGGAGCATCGCTCGCCACCGTCTTCGACTCGAATAACGCATTCGGCCTCTCAACGCAGTTGGAGCCGGCTCTTACTTCGGTCGTGACTGCGCCGCGCTTTACAGGACTCAACAGCCTGCCGACGCTTCCCGCCGACCCCGGCACTGGCTTTCCCGCCACTCCGCCCAATTTGGGTCAGTCGAACGCGGCCATCGACGACACGCTGACCACGCCCTATTCTCAGCAGCTAAACTTCTCCATCCAGCGACAACTCCCGAAGAACTTCACGCTTGAAGTGGCATACATCGGACGACTCGGCACAAATCTTCTCGTCAACGACGATGTGGCGATGCCCTTGAACCTCAAAGACTCAAAGTCAGGGATGGATTACTTCAGCGCCGTCAACCAGCTGCTCAATTTCACATCGCTCAATTCGGTGCAGCCCATCGCCTTCTGGGAAAATCTCTATCCCGGTCTTGCGCGCAACGGACTCTCCGCAACGCAAGGGGCTTGGAACATCTTTAGCCCTTCGGGGTCGGTTGCCATCGGCCCCGACTATGTGACGGCGCTTGAGAGGATCGACCGAACATGCAACCCTTCGTGCAGCATCTTCGGGCCGAACGCCTTCTTCGACCCGCAGTATGTCAACCTCAACACCTTCCGCTCGATTATGCCGTCGCGCTATCACGCCATGCAGGTCATGTTTCGCAAGCGTTTTAGTCAGGGCACGCAGTTCGATGTCAATTACACGCTCTCGAAGTCAATCGATTGGTCGTCGCGCGTCGAGCGCAACGGGCTGTTTGTCGATTCCAGCTCGACCATCAATGCGTGGCAGCCGAACCTTCGTCAAGGGCCGTCGGAATTTGATATGCGCCACAACTTCAACTTCAACGGCATCGCCGAGCTTCCCTTCGGGCGCGGACGTTGGATTGGACGCGAGATGTCGGGCTGGCAAAACGCCATCTTCGGCGGTTGGGAGATGTCGGGCATCTGGCGTTGGACATCGGGACTGCCGACGTGGATCGGCAACGGCTCGTTCTGGCCGACGAACTGGAAGTGGTCGGCGGCCGCCACCTCGACCGGCCCTGTCCCGGCGGT
>CBDUCU010000087.1:0-10925 GCA_965365725.1 uncultured bacterium
GCCATGTCCGTAGTCGTCGCGCTGAGTTCCCTCGCCTGTGAAATCCACCTGTTGCACGACGCGGTTGTAGGGCTTGACTACTTCGCTGGCGAGAACGCCCGTGCCGAGCAGACCGCCGCCGCCGAGCAGACCGCCTTCGGTCGTGCGGACGTACCCGGCAAACTCCGCCGCATCGGGCGGGCTGATTCCGCTATCGAGGATGGCGATGCCGACACCATTGCCCGCCCCGCCCTGTGTGATATCTGCGGGCAGGATTTTATTTGCGCCGGTCGTCACTTCGACGTGACTTGTATTGTCGGTCGAAACAGCCGTCGAGCGAACTTCCTGATCGGCGGAGACCCACGACACCTCCTCACGCTCCGCAATCTGCTCCAAAACTTCCGCAGGCACGTCGGCCACTATTGCGTCCAACGCGTTCAGATTTTGGAGTATGTCCGACCCTCCACTCTGAAGCATCGAACGCGTTTTCTCGGCGGCAGCTTCATTCGCCACATTTAAGATGACGCGCGTTTTTGCCTTGCCGCCAACGTCTCTCTGTTGCCGCACGCGTCTGAGCAGTGCCTCCGGCATCTTGAGTTTCGTGCGACGAACCGAATTTGTATGTCCATGCGCTCGCGGCGCAGGCTCGACCAAACCGGCTAAGGGCAGACACAAAGAGACGATTAACAGTAAAACTACAGGGGTATTTCTGCGCATTTAATTAAGTCTCCACGAATATATGAACGGGGCGAAAGATGATTGAGGACAGCGCCAAAACATGGAGTGCCCCACAAACAGATAGACAAGGCGCATGCCGGGCCGATCAGCTATTTTTGCTAAATATATTCAGAGAAATGTCGATATGATTTCTGTGGGGCTCTCTTTCTGACCGATGGATGTTTTGATAAATCGGTCAGAAAGGCGCTGATGGTCATTCAAAACTATCGGCGACCACCATCCTTGTAGATGAAGTATCCTGGCCGGCTTTTATTTCAGATATGGAACAAAAGAGACCAACGATGCGTCTCAATCCAAGCGGGAAAAACTTTTGTAGAAGCATCGACGCGCGGGCTGTTTTAGGTGCCGGTAATGATTCGACAAATAAAAACTCGGCGCGAGAAAAAAGAGAATCCTCTTGAAGCATTTTTGTTTTGAAAGCCCGGGCAAAATGTTTTCGGCAAATTCTCGTCACCGAAATTAAACGGTGCGCGCAAACAACCGTGCAGGTTTCGGCGTACATCACAGTGATGGTTTGGCGCGGGACTCCCTGGCGCAGAATGTTTTAAACAAGCGCCTCCCGCAAACGACGAAAAAGGAGGCGCTTGTAAAAAAGATGGCAACATACAGAGACCCTGTGAGAGTTTTCGCACCACTGGAAGTCATCGAGCGTCTGCTGGAGATTCGCGCCGAAGCGGGCTATTCGCCCTCGATTTTTCTTCGCTCGACCGATGATCTGGCGCAATACCTCGACGCTTACGGTTTTGACATTTATCAACTGATGGACGACACAGCCGAGTTTCAATATGGTCGGTACCGAGCGTCAATCGTGCCCGGCGGCGACCACGCACACTGCTCTGCAACAGCTCATTAAGAAGTAGGCAGCGAGCAGTAAACCGCTCAACAGTCATAAGCTGAAGGCTTGCGTTATATGCAGAAAGCGGTCAGGAGATTATTCCTGACCGCTTTCTTGTTTTAACTGAGCGGCTTACCGCTCGCTGTTTACTTCTGACTGCTTACAAAGCTTTGATAATGACGAATGTTACATCGTCGCTAGCGCCGTGACCATCAGTCCAGGCGAGGATGTCTGCGTAGATGAAGTCGATAAGATCACGCGCGCTGAGATGTTTGCCTTCGCGCACGACTTGCGCAAGACGGTCGCGCCCATATTCAGCGCCATCGGGCGAGAGCGATTCGGTCACTCCGTCCGTGTAAAGAACCATGATCTGGCTTGGATCAACTGGAAGATAATATTCGTAATAGCGCGCGTCTTTGAACATGCCGAGCGGGAGCCCGCCGCGCTCGACAAAGCGCACACCGCCTTCACGGTCGAGCAGAAGCGGCGGGTTGTGACCGGCGTTTGTAAAAGCGATGGTCTTATTCGTCGCGTCGAGCACGCCGTAGAAGGCCGTTACGAATTGGTTGCGCTCGATTGTCTCCCACAAAAGATAGTTGACCTTCGACATCGCCACATTCGGCGCATAGCCCGTGTTGATGGCGGCGCGTAGAGAGGCGCGCAGGAACGCCATCAAAAGCGCAGCCGGTACGCCCTTGCCCGACACATCGGCGATGACCATGCCAAGCTGGTCTTCGTAAATGTGAACAAAATCGTAATAGTCGCCCGACACCTCCTCGGTCGAAAAATTGTAAGCTGAGATGTCAAAGCCCTCGATGACGGGGTCGCGCGGCGGGAGCAGTGAAAGCTGCACCTGACGCGCAACTTCAAGCTGCGCTTCGAGACGCTTTTTCTCAACAAGCTGCTCGTGGAGCATCGCCTTCTCGATGATGATGGCGACCTGCGAGGCCAAAAGTAGTAAGACCTGCTTGTCGTCCTCGTTGTAAGCGTCGAGATGGTCGCTCTCAAGATCGAAAACGCCGATCACTTCGTCGTTCGAGATGATGGGCGCGACCATTTCAGAATGCGTCGTGCGTCTGGCGTTGACGTAACGCGGGTCTTTGCGCACATCTGGCGCGATGATGGCTTCGCGCGTTTGCACGACGTGACCGATCAACCCCTGTCCTGCGCGCAGACGCAGTTCCATCATCTCCTCGATGTCGTAGCCGCGCATGGCTTCGGCGTGAAAGACGAGCGTGGAAGTTCCGCCTTCGCTGATATGCGGGTCGCGCCGGATGATGTAGATGCCTGCCGCATCGTAAGGAAGAAGCGAGTCGAGCGTATCCATCACGAGCATCAGGACTTCTTGAAGGTTGAGCGAGCGGCTGATCTTTTTTGTGATATCGAGCAGCAGGCGGAGCTTGTCCGTCACGGTCAGACCGGCGCGTGGCGAGGTCGAAGCCTCTTTCAGTTGATCGGCCATGCGTTGATTATAAAAGAATAGAGAGTCAGAAGTCAGGAGTCAGGAGTCAGAATAGATACACGCCACGAAGTTTTATTCAAAGTGTTGAGCTATTTGTAAGTTTATCTTGTCTAAAGCTGCATCTGCCAACAGCGACAACTCAAGCGCGGCAGATTTTCGCGCGCGGAAAAGATCGTTTACATCGGATGGAAGATCGATGCTGGCGAGCTTCATGCCTCGACGCGCAAACATCTCTTCGTAGCGTGCGGAAGCGCGACGGCCAGCCGCGTCGGGGTCGAGCGCGGCGACGACGCGGAAGCGCGCAAGCGGCGCAAGCCATTCTTCTTTGAGTCCGCCTGCGCCGACCAATCCGACGGCGTAAAATCCGCACGCAAGAAGCGTCAATGTATCTGTAAAGCCTTCGACGAGATAGACGATAGCACCGCTCTCAAGCTGAGCTAACGAGTCGATGTTGTAGAGCGACGGGACGGGGCCGCGCAGGTTATGCCAGCGCGGCTCGATTGAGGCGGCGGTCGTGCGCGCCTGAAGGTATCGCGCGCGACCTTCAATCAGAAATGGAAAGAGCAGGCGATGACGATAGAAAGTTAAATGCGCGCGGCGATTGAAAAAACCGCTTCGTTGCAACTCTTCGAGCGCAAAGCTCTCTTTCATCCTGCTCATCACGCGCCTGTAGGCGCGGCGCGGAAAGTATGCAACCGACGCGCGTTTAATCGTCTCTGCGTCGATGCCGCGCCGCGTCAGATACCTCAAGCCTTCCATCTGATCTTCTCGTCGGCAAACGCGAAGAAAAGTTTCGCAGACGGCGGAGGTGCGCTCTGCGTCGAGCGGCTCGAATGCGTCGGCTTCAGCCGAATCGGGGGCGGAGCGAAAAGCAAGCGAAGCCGAGCGCGCACGTTTTTCCGTCAAGCCCATCTCGCGCGCGATCTCGCGGACGGCGCGCGCGAAATTAACGCCGTGCATCTGCTCGTAGAACCTGATGAAGTCGCCGCCCTCGTCACGAGAGAAGCAGTTGAAGAGTCCCTGTTGGATGTCGATTGAAAGACTCGGATGCCCTTTGCCGCTGTGCTCGTGCGCGGGGATGGGACAGTGTGAGTGCAGGCGCGCGCCCGCCTGACGCGCTTCGGGACAATAGCGAAGATAAAACGAGCGGTAGTCGATTGTGCGTTTGATCTCGTCGCGCAGACGCCGCAGACGCTCCTTTGGCTCGTCGCTTGTTTGATTCATGGAAAGCAGTAAGCGGTGAGCCGCTCAGCAGTCAAAGCTCAGTAAACGCTTTTGTCGACTGTCAAAGTAGCGTTTCAATCTTTGCTCGGGACAGCCGCATTTTCGTCGCGACGTGCGAAGCCGTTGCGACGCGCGGCGCGCGCTGCATCCTCTTCCGGGTGTCGCTGTCGATACTCCTGCCACAGACGCGAAACTTTCAAACGAAACTCGACCAATTCACGACTCACGTTGAAGTGTCGCGCCATCTCGATTGAACTTTTATTTTGTTTCAGGAGCTTGCGAAGACCAGCATATGGAACAAGCGCTGCTGCGCCGACCGAGTAAGCGGCCTCTTCGTCCTCTTCGTTATAGTCGCGCGCAACGGTTTGACCCGTCTTGTTTTTGGCGACAATTGAAAGGCGGTTGGCCTTGTGTCCGAGAAAGACGTGACAGACCTCTTCCATCAAGGTGGCGTTGTTGCGCGCGCGCCCGTGCTTGGGATTGAGGATGACCAACCGCCAGCCGTTTGGCAGAGGGCGCGAGCAAGTTCCGCCCGACCAGGCATCCGTTCCTGCGCCCAAAAGATGCTCTTTCGTCTCGTCGGAAAGTCCTTCGATCTGATCGAAGTTAATCACCATCAGACGAGCGAAATAGGCCAGCTCGAAGGGATCAAGCGGGTCTTCATCACGACGCAGTCCGGCGAAATCGCGCAAGCCCATTGCGCGAATCTCGTATTGCCTTCCCTTGTGCGTCGGCGGCAGTTTCTCTATATCCACGCGCGCGATTATACCTTTTCGAGCCGGGCCGTTTCACAAAAAAGAGAAAGGGCGAGAGACGAAAGCAGCAAACGCCTGACTGCTCTTGTGCCTCTCGCCCGCAGAATTTATCTCTAACCTTTATGCACCGGCGTGTTTCGCCAACTCCTCTACGCCGCGCTGCTTGATCTCTTCAAGCGTCAGGTCTTCGACGTGCGTTGCGATATACCAGTTGTGACCGAAGGGGTCTTCCACACCGCCCGTTCGGTCGCCATAAAACTGGTCTGCAACCGGCCTTGTCAGCTTCGCCCCCGCGCGAATTGCCTGCTCGACGCTCGCGTCCACGTCATCGACGTAAATCATAAAATGCGACGAAGGCCCGCCGACTGTTTGCGGGCTGTGAAAGTTGATTTCGGGAAACTCGTCGGCCAGCATCACAACCGAATCTCCGACCTTAATCTCGGCGTGTCCGATCTTCCCGCCGGGCGCTTCCATCCGCATGATCTCGGTTGCGCCAAAAGCCTCTTTGTAAAATTCGATGGCCTGCGCCGCACCTTTCACGCACAGGTAAGGCGTAACGCTATGGAAGCCTTCTGGAATGGGTTTCACTTTGTTCGACATATTTTTCTCCTTTACAGGTTTTAATCTGATCGGGAGTTTCAGATTGCCGCCAGAGGAACGAAAGTCGTTCTGGCCTAAAGCGAGGTGACATTTATGGCTTTAAGAGAATGTTGAAACCAGCCTGTTCAAAATGTGTGTCGGCAGTCAGCGCGTCAATGATGCCGTATTCGCGCATTACTATGAATGAGATACAATCCACCAATCCCCACGCTTTATCTTGATAGGCTTTATAAAGATCAAAACCATTCTGAAACAAACTTATATCAACTGAAACAACACGGACCTCGTCGGAGGCAAGAAACTCCTCGATCACCGCGATTGCCTTCGACTTAAAACTGCGCGCCAAGCTATTCCCTACTTCAAGAAGGACGGCATCAGTCGTGACCAGATACTGAATGCCTAACTCTCTCGCCAATTTCATGGCTTGTTCGTGATACTGATCTCTTTCATTCACCAGAGCAATGACGTAAGAAGAATCAAGAAAAATCTCACTCAAAGCTCTTCTCTCCATTCAGGTATAGATCAAAATTCGCGGCAAAGTCTTCCGGCCCGTCAAGCTTGATACGACTGAGTCTCATCAAAAAACTCTCTTTCGCATCTGAGGAATCATCTTGTGTAAACGTCTTTACGACACGATAAAGTTCATCCAACCGCTCGTCCGGAACTTTCTCAATCTCAGTTTTGATTTCATCCTTCGTAACCATCTGAGAGCACCTCCACACCCGTCAAACACGCATTTTCTTTCACGGCCTCCGAGTTTTCCAAACAAAACAGACGCTCAACAACCAAAGTTGCGAGCGCCTGTTCAAGTTTCGACTTGGATAATTGCTTCGCTTACTTTCGCTTATTTCGCGCGCGCGCGTCCTCGCCGGGGTGCGAGAACTGTTGATAGGCGACGCGAAAGAGTTCCGACAAAGCTTTGGCCGTTTCGGGCGTGAGATTGCGGTCGGCTCTGAGGTGCGCTTCGACGATGTCGGGCATGGCCTCTTTGGGGAAATAGACGACGGCCTTGTCCTCTTCGTCGCCCGCCGAGGCGCGGTTGCCCATAACGCGCTCCATTGGCATGTTGAGCCAGCCCGTCAGACGCGCGATGTTGTCCGCGTCGGGTTTGCCCGTGCCGTTCTCGATACGCGAAAGCGTCGAGGCCGAGACGTTTGTTTCATCGGCGACATCACGCAGACTCAAGCCTAATTCCTCGCGTTTGCGGCGTATCGCACGCCCTAATTCCACCGTATTTACCAAGCTTTTTGCATTTTCTGCCATCTTGTGGCCTCCTTCTTGGGACTCACCGCCCACCATAAATCGGCGGGTGCTACCCCACCTAACGCCCTGACCATATCACAACTCAAATCTCAGATGCAAGACTGTGTTTTATGCTTGCAACAAACAGAGACGCGTGGTACACTGTTTCACGTATGAAACAGAGCGACGAAACAATGGGTCGTTACTGTGGGTGCAAAGCAAATCGGAGAAGCGAAATGGAACACGTTTGGGAGACATTTGACGGCCTGTTTAAGACGGTCTATCGACAGGGCCGACGAGTCGAAGAGCTTGAGGCGCGCATCGCGCTGCTTGAGCGAAGGCTTCAGGAGCGCGACTCGGCGGAGACGAAACAGGAACGAGTTGTGACCGAATTGCCGGTCGAGCGTGCGGCGTAAGAGCGCGAAGGATTTTGGAGGGTTAAGACGATGGCAGCAGTTCTCGACAAAAAATCGATCATGCGCGACAAGCGCGCACAAGGTATTGCGGCGATGGGCCTTGTCAACCGAGAGGGCGACCGCTTCCGCGTAACAACGC
Source organism: uncultured bacterium (assembly GCA_965365725.1). Classification (GTDB taxonomy): domain Bacteria; phylum Acidobacteriota; class Blastocatellia; order Pyrinomonadales; family Pyrinomonadaceae; genus DASQDT01. The sequence goes on from CBDUCU010000087.1 coordinate 7,391, forward strand.
CTTCGCTGCGTGGAAAACGCAACGCCTACGAAGTCTGGCGCGACGATGCGGGGCGCGTTCGTTGTACCTGTCTTGAGTTCGAAGAGATGTCGGCGCAAGAACCCTCTTTTCGCTGCGAGCACATACTTGCAGTCAAGCACGCGCTCTTGAACAAGAGTTCCGAGCCGGCGACAAAACAGCCCGTCGCAAGACCCGCAGTCCAGGCGGACGCGGCATTGGCAAATATGACAGAGGTCAAGGCGGAAACGCCCAACACAGAAGACACAAGCGCATCCGAGAAGCGCGAGCAAGCGACAAACGTTCGGATTGAGAAGCCCGAACCCATCCGTCGCCAGCCGCGCTTCGTACGGGAGCAGGCCCAGCAGCAACAGACGGAAAATGAGATGTTGCCGGCAAGCCCGCTCGCGAAGCAATTGAACGAAGAGGAGCAAAACGAAATGAGTAAGAGACAAGCAACCGCCAACGTGGAGCCGGTCGAGGCTTCCCGAAACGAGTTTGAAATTGAAGAGAGAACAAGCGCGTCGGTCGTCCCGCTCGCCTTTGCGAACACTCTGCGGACGCTCCGGCAGCCGCTCGACCCGAAGCTCGTCAGAACGCGTGAGGGTTGGACTGACCGGCAGGGCAACAAACATCTGGTCGAGTATATCGAGTGGCACACCGTCGCAGACATTCTCGACCGCGTCGCCCCGACCTGGTCGCATTCGGTTCGCAACGTCGTCCAGATCGGCGACATGGTTGCGGTCACAGCCGCCATCAGCATCGACGGCGTAACGCGCGAGGGTGTAGGCACAGGCACAGCCGATAACGAGACCGGCATCAAGAAGGCCGAGCACGACGCTTTGAAGCGCGCGGCCATCAAGTTCGGCATCGCACGCGACCTCTATCAGAAAGAGTCTGAGCTGGTCGAGCGCGACGGCGCAGGGCCGCAGCCCGGTGATTTTCCGCGCGACCCGCTTGCCAAATCGATGGCCGATCTGGTCACGCCAAAACAGCTTGGGATGATTCGCGCGCTCGCACGCGAAGCAAGCGTCGATGCAGACGAAGAATGCCAGCAGGTGATGCGCGTCCGCACCGAAGAGCTTTCCAAGCGCGCCGCTTCGAGCTTTATCGATCATCTGAAGGGGCTTCAGAACGAGGCCGCTGCGGGCGGTATGCGCCGCGCGAGTTAGTCGGCAATCGGCGGTGGGCAGTAAAAGCAGACTTGAGCTGCTCACCGCTGAGCGTTTGCGACTCACTTTCAGAAGGCAAGGAGGGTTTTAGAAGATGTTGACAGAAGAGTTGATTGAAAAAAGCGCGCGCCCAATTTCGCTCGAGATTGAATACGCGGACGAGCCGCGTCAGGCGCAACTTCCCGAAGTCGAAAAGACCGTCGAGCGCATCGAGCTTCCCTTCTCGAAGAAGGATGAGATTCTCGATCTTTTTGAATCGGGCGTAACGGATGTAGCAGAGATTGTGCGACGCGTAAAAGCGCGCCCCTCTTATGTCGCGCAGGTTCTACAGACCGCAGGACATCTGACCGGCTACTTTGATCTTTACACGACGACGGGCGCGGAGCAGAACGTCTATACGCGTTTTTTCCGCAACGTCCTTAGTTTCAAATCGGTCGAAGCGGCGCGCGAATCCGTCGAGCGCATCGACCGTCTCTACAACTATTTTGAGCGCCTCGGCGACCGCGCCGGACAGCATCAAGCGATGGTCATTGCGCTGACCGGCAAAAACCGCGCCCGTTGGAGCGGCAAGGTGGAAGAGGCGAAGATTTTTAGTGAATGGCTCGCCGCACACTAAGAGCCAGGTAAGTTTTAAGAAGGAACACAAAAGCAGTAGCCCTCGCATTAAACGAACGAGCAAGGGGCGGGTTTGAAAGGTGGGTCGAATCTTTTCAGAGGATGAGGCTCGCCTTTCAATTTTTACCGCAAGCGTGGTCAGTGAAATTTTCACCGACGGGCGCATCAAGCGAAGTTCTACAAATTCCGAAATCTCTTTTCAAGGAGCAACTGCGATGGCTGAACACGAAAATCACGCACACGGTTCATTCTGCTGGAACGAACTCGGCACAAGAAACCTCGAAGCCGCCAAATCTTTCTACACACAACTCTTCGGCTGGGAGCTGAAGGAATCAAACTTCGGCGGCATGGTCTATAACGAGATCATGGTCGGTGGCAAGCCTTCGGGAGGTCTCTATCAGATGGGGCCGGAGTACGGCGACATGCCTTCACACTGGATGCCTTACGTCGCCGTCGACGACGTTGAGGCGATTGCCCGGCGCGTCGAAGAACTCGGCGGACGCGTCTGCGTCCCGCCCACAGACATTCCCAACACGGGCCGCTTCTGCGTCATCACCGACCCGATGGGCGCAAACATCTCTTTTATCACCCTTCAGGGCGCAAGCTCTTAAAAGATTTCCGAACCATTCACGGCCCTGCCCGCAAGCTCTGCTGTGGCCGAATGAATTTTCAAAGCCGCCTCGCAAGACAATTGAATAGAGCGGAAGCGCCCACCTTCCGCACAATAGTTTAAGGAGAATTTTTTATGAAAAAACGTCTCTCACTCGGCCCTGCCGTTCTTTTGTTCTTCGCCATCGGTTATCTCTTTGTCGCAGCCGGCAGCAATGCCGCCGAGCCTTCGAGCAGAGAGGAGATTGCACGCGCCCTTATTGCACGCGAGCGCGCTGCCTTTGAAGCATGGCAACGCAAGGACAAACAGTTTTACGCCGACTATATGGCTGAAGATTCGACCTACTTCGGCCCGATGAATCCGTATCTCGAATCCGACCCGAAGCAGAATTTTCTCCCTAAGTTCGAACAGTATGTCGAGCGTTTCAAGATGATCGACTGGCAGATGTACAACCCGCGCGTGCAGGTCTATGGCGACACGGCGATTCTCACCTATAACAACATGGCGACCATTGACATGGGAGGTCGCCCGCTTCAATTCACGGGCAAGGTCACGCAGGTCTATCTCAAACAGGGCAACGCGTGGCGCGTCGTGCACGGGCATGAGTCGATCAACCCGGGCGCGCCGCAGTAAGGTCGTTCGGGGCTTTGAAAGCATGTGAGCGCGGACGTGCTCGGACTTGTCTGATTCGCATGTGCCGAAATCCGTGTCTATCCGTCTCGTCTGCGTTCACTTTTATTATCTCTTGAAGGAGAAAGTGATGAAGATCAACTATCCGGCAATTCTTGTTTCGGCCATCGGCTATTGGCTGCTCGGCGCGTTGTGGTATTCGCCTCTGCTCTTTGCTGATCGCTTTATCGCTCTTATGCGGCTGACTCCGGAAGACCTTGCGCGCATCGAAGAGCAGGGCGCAGCCAGAGAAATAGCCATCGCCTTTGGCATCTCGCTCTTGACGGCCTACGTGCTCGCGCATTTCATTCGCCTGACCAAAGCTCGCACCGCACTCGACGGAGCGAAGACCGCCTTCTGGCTCTTTATCGGTTTTACGCTGACGACTAATCTCAACACCGTCATCTTTGAGAACCGACCTGTAGATCGGAAGAGCACACGTCTGAACTCCAGTCACGTGGCCTTATCTCGT
>CBDUCU010000088.1:0-10855 GCA_965365725.1 uncultured bacterium
ACGGCTTCATCGAGCAGCCCGGCTCTTCCGACATCTTCGTTCACTACAGCGCCATTCAGGGCGACGGCTTTAAGACTTTGGAAGAAGGCCAAGAGGTCGAATTCGAGGTCACGCAGGGGCCAAAGGGGCCGCAGGCTGAAAAAGTGATCAAGGTGTAAATCTCCCCAACTTAACTTCAGGCTTTCGCTGAAGGCCACTATTGACCGCTTCCGGTCACCTTAAGAGCCGGCAAGCGCACTAAAGCAGTAAGCAGCGAGCGGTGAGCAGTTAAGACGCATCCAGCGTTCCAACTGCTCACCGCTCGCTGCTTAGTGCTTACTCTCTTATTTATCCGCCTTTGCTCTGAAGTTGACGCGCCCGTCTTCGACGTTGATTGAGAATTGAACGTTCTCGCAACCGGAGCGTTCTTTGAGAGCATCGGTCTTGGAGGCGATCATACGATGGAAGCGCGGAAAAGAAAGCTCTTCGGTCGGCTCGCCGCAGCTTTTTTTGACCTCGACAAGCGTCTCAAAAAGTTTCTTGACGGTCGCTATATCCGAATGCGGGTCTGAGCAGCTAAAAGTGCGCGGCTGCGCGCTTTGCTCGTGCGAAGCATGATTTTTGGCGTGGGCCGCGCGGACGGCCTGCGCATGGTCGCGCCCTTCTTCTCGGCCCTGCATGGTGCGTCGCCAGAGTTGAAGAAAAGAGGTAAAGCGCGCAACCAAAGTGTTGTAGCGATAGCGCTGCGCGAAGGTAAGCGAGCGGTCGTCGGCGAGTCGTTTGATGATGGTCTCGACCCGGCCCTTGGTGTCGTAGGGCGGACGCTTGGCCGCGCCGTTGAAGAAGATATCGAACTCGACTTTGAGACGGCGCAGGTCATCCTCAAGACGTGTGAGTTGTTCGTCTGGAGTCGGCTGCGGGTCGCGCAATACCTGCCGGCGTTCTCTCTCTTCAGCCTGTCGGGCGAACTTGTTTTCACGGCTTGACACGGTGTGATAAATCTCCTCGGTGGGCGGCTGCACCTGTTAGGCGCACTTGCTGAATTTGAGTCTATGTGTTGGCCGACGGGCGTGTCAATGATTGTGTTAAGCTATCGCCGCTTTTTGTCCGTCGCCAGTCGTCAGTTGTTTTTGCAAGTTACCTTGCATGTTTCAGAGAAAGAGACAAGAAAACAACGGGTGACGGACTCGCTGACAACGGACAAAGAGAGCTAAAGCTGAACCGCTTCTAATAGCTTCTGACAAGATGTCTAACGATCCAACATCAAACGCTCTGCGCGCGCTCCCGTCTGTGGATGCGTTGCTGCGTACGCCGGAAGTAAAACGCCTGAGCGAAACGACCGGAGCAGGGCGTTTGACGGCGCTTGCTCGCGCCGTGACTGAAGAGTTGCGCGCTGAACTGGCGGCGCACGCGCGCGAAGGCGCGACGACGAACGGAGAATTTACGCGCGAGCGTTTGCTGGCTGAAGCCGCGCGCAGATTGAGTCTTGAAGTCGAACGCGAAGAGGACTCGGCGCTACGTCGCGTGATTAACGCAACGGGCGTTATCTTGCACACAAATCTCGGTCGCGCGCCATTGTCCGAGTCGGCTCGGCGCGCTGTTTCGGATGAAGCGGCGCGCTATTGCACGCTCGAATACGACACGCAGGCGGGCGGGCGCGGGCGACGCGGCGCACACGTTGAAAATCTGCTCGCTGAATTGACCCGAGCCGAGAGCGCGCTTGTTGTAAACAACTGCGCCGGCGCCGCTCTGCTCGTGCTCACGGCTTTAGCGCGCGACGGCGAATCAATTGTTTCGCGCGGCGAGATGGTCGAAATCGGCGGAGACTTTCGCGTCCCGGACGTGATGGCGCAATCGGGCACTCGGATGGTCGAAGTCGGAACAACGAACCGCACAAAGCTCTCCGACTACGAGCGCGCCATTACGCCGCAGACGCAACTCATCATGCGTGTTCATCCGTCGAACTATCGGGTCGTCGGGTTCACCGCGTCGCCCTCTCTTTCCGAGCTTGCGTCCGTTGCGCATAACGCCGGGCTGCTGCTCTACGAGGACGCAGGATCGGGCGCGCTCGTTGACCTCGCACCTTTTGGTCTTTCGGGCGAGCCTCTCATCGGCGAATCAATCGCCTCGGGCGCAGATGTAGTTACCTTTAGCGGCGACAAACTGCTCGGCGCAGCACAGGCGGGCCTTATCGTCGGACGACGAGAGCCTCTCGAGCGTTTGCGAAAGCATCCGCTTTATCGCGCGCTGCGTGCCGACAAACTCGCGCTTGCGGCGCTTCAAGCCACACTTGAATCATACCGGCACGGCTCACATTTGCGTGAAGTGCCAACGCTTCAGATGCTCGCCGCATCGCGCGATGAGATTGAGCGGCGTGCTCTAAGCTTTGCCGATAATTTGCGGATGCAAGCAGCAGCACAAAGATTAACTGTCGAAATCATTGAGGGTCGTTCCGCCGTCGGCGGCGGCTCTGCTCCGACGACACACCCGCTGACGGCTCTTGTCACACTCGCGCATGCGAGGCTCGCGCCCTCCGCGCTAGATGACTTGCTGCGTCGCTCCCGTCCTCCGGTTATCGCTCGCATTATCGAAAATCGCCTGGCCTTAGACCTTCGTACGGTTGCCGAAGATGAAGAAGCGGAGCTGCTTCGGATTGTAGTTGCTGCCTGCAACGATTAAACCTCGCCCAGTTTGGCCAAAATCCCGCCAAAACTTAACTCTTGTGACATCTATGAGAGACGTTGTATAGTGTTTGTCGGGCCGGTCACTCCCGGCAGTCAACAAAATCCTTCCTTCGCACTCGTCATCCCAAAGCCTTGAAGCATCTGGTTGCACCCACGCTAAAATCACGTCTCGTCTCAGTGGCGCTCTCGCTCGCTGTGGCGGGCATCGTCTGCGCTCTCTGGGGCGCAGGCCTTCTTCGCTCACCGCCGTGATTCCACATACGTGGATCGTTCTGCTTCTGATCACGACGGCAAGTCTGACGGCAGGTTTTTTCGTCGAGGTTCTCGGCGCACGCCGCGCCGTGCTCGTGCTGGCGGGCGCAACCCCTTTTATGTGCGCCGTCAGCATCGCCTTCTCCTATTTTCTTCACATCGACATTGCGTTTGCGCCCTCAGCGCTCGCCGCCTTGTCCTCGTTTGTCGCAGTTCAGGCATGGCGTTTGTGGATCGTTGACGCGGCGCTTTCAGCGAGCGTGCAGCGCGTGGCCTCGCAAGCATCTTCGCTTGAAGGCGCGGAGGCGAGCGCGCGTTTGGAGGGCGGGCTGCGGCTTCTCGACACCGTGTTGCCGCTGGAAGAAGCCGTCGCCTTTTGTCTCGACGAGGCAGGACACCCTGCGCCTGCCGCACGCATACGTTCCGGTGCAGACGGCAACAACAACGCCTTCGCTGAAGTCAACAGAAACACGGCGTGGCGCGACAGCGTGCAGCTTTGCCAGCGCGCGATTCGAGCGGGCGATGTGCTTGTCGAAACTGTGGATTCAAGTCCGCAGCAGACGCAAGCGTCGGGACAGTTGACGCGGGTCGCCGTGCCAATGCGTCACGAAGGTCGTATTGTCGGCGCACTTTTCGTGCGTCTGCGCGGCGAGTTTGACGAAACCGACCGCCCGCTTCTGGTCAACGTGGCCGCGCAATTAGCGCGCGACCTCCAACGCGACGAAGCGCGCCGCTATATCATCCACAACCCGCGAACCACTTTCTTTTCCGTCCGCTCCGCCGAACATCGTCTCGAATCGTTTAGCACGGTGGCGGGGCTTCTCACCGAACAGGGTTTTATCGCGCACGCACTCTCGGAAGCTTCTGACGGACATGCCGTCGCATACCTCGATGGAGCCATCGCATATCTGAACGAGCCGATGCTCAAGGCGGCAGCTTTGACAGAGAATGAGCCGAGCCAGCTCGACCTTTTTGGTCTGCTCGACCGTTTCCGCGCGGGTGTTTTTGACGAGCCTTCAATTGCTGTGCGAAGAGTTCTGCAAAGCGGCAATCCTTACGAGTGCGAGCTTCCCTTCTCCGAACGCAATCAGACGCTTCACCTGCGCATCGCGCTTATCACAGACGCTCACGCAACCGAGGCTTCAAATAGACAATCTCTCAACAACGGACAAAGAAACGGCGGCAGAAAGCCTTATGAGAGACTTGCCGTGAAAGAAGCGCAGGACGCGCGCCCGTTGTGTCTCGCCGTGACCGTGCGCGATGTAACGCGGATGAAGGAGTATGAAAAGCTCAAAAGCGACATGATCTCGCTGATGTCTCACGAGCTGCGCACGCCCATCACCTCGATCAACGGCTTTGCCGAGCTGCTGTCACTCGACGAGACGATCCCCGAATCGGCGCGCGAGTTTCTCTCGATCATCAACAGCGAGTCGCAACGTCTGACGCGGATGATTAACACCTTCCTGTCCGTCACCAGGCTTGAGCAGAAAGACCGGCAGGAGGTGATGAAGATTCCGCTTCTGCTCGACGACGTAGTGCGAGAAACAATCGCCTGCATGCAGCCCGTCGCAAAGAAGAAACGCATCCGTCTCGAAGGCAAAGACGGTCACAGACTCCCGCCTGTGGCCGCCGACCGCAGCCTTATCACGCAGGCCGTCAACAATCTCGTTGAAAACGCCATCAAGTACAGCCCCGAACGCACGACCATCACGCTCACAACCGCGCTCGAAGCAGAAGCGGTGCGCGTCACAATCGAAGATCGAGGCTACGGCGTTCCGCCTGAAGCCGTTGATCGCATCTGGGAGAAATTCTACAGGGTGGTTCGTGACGGGCAGGACAAAGAGGAAGAATCAGCCGGACTCGGTCTCTCATTCGTACGCGAAGTCGTCGAACAACATGGCGGCGAAGTCGCACTCGAATCCGAACTCGGTCGCGGCTCAAAATTCAGCTTCACGCTTCCCAGACTGTGAGAGTAGTGATGGGTAAATGAGTAATGAGTGATGAGTAAAGACAACTTGCTTTTACTCATCACTCATTACTCTTCACTCATTACTCATCACTTTTTGTTGATCGTTCCACGACAGCCGTCGGTTTTGCATTGACAACGTTTTTTGTCCGAGTGGTAGGTGGTAACGTAGTCCATTGTGATCTCTTCGCCGGGATGGATGTCGCGCAGGGCCATAAAGAGAATGTGACCGTGCGTAACTCTCATGTAGGCGTTGGGCCGACAGCAGTGATTGATAAAATGTGTGCCGTTGCCGCCGCGCGCGCCATCGAGATATGTGCGCGGGTCGATGTAGCAGACGCGGTGCACTTCCCTGCCCTTCATCCGCCGCGCGGCCTCGCGCGCACTGATGCGCTCGCCCGTGTACTCGGCGATCTTGCGCGCCTTCGGAAAAAACTTTGTGGCGAAGCACCCGCGCCCGTGAATTTTTGAGCGACGTACGGAAAGCCCGTCTGCAAGTGGCATAATTGAAGCGGTTAGCAATTAGCTTTTGGCAATTAACTTTCGGCTTTCGGCAAATAGCTTTTGGATTTGATGGATTGGCTGAAAGCTAATCGCTAAAAGCTATTTCATCCGGAAGCTGCGTGCGATTGCGTCGGTCTGATTGCGTATGCGTTGGAGTTTTTCGCGCAGCCCCGTGAAGTGGAGCGTGTAGATGGTATGGCTGTCGGCCTGCAAGTAGTAGATGCGCCCGGCCATCAGCTTGCCGTCTTTTGTAAACTCGTAGCCGAAGGTCACGCCGTTCATGCGACCAGCAAAACTCTCTTCGCGTCCTGCGACATAGCCTGAGATGTAGCGCAGCTTCAAATCAGCATCGCGCCGCGAGAGAGTCGAAGGCTTCTCGTCCTGCTCGACAGCCTCTTTGCGTATGCGGAGGTGTCCGTCCATCCGGTCGCCATAGACAAACTCAACGTGTTGATGAACGTTGTCTGGCCTAACGGTCGCCTTCCATGTCGCGTTTGGCAGATCGAGCGTGTATTCGACGTTCGGGTCGGTAAAAGAGTCCTGCGCGTAGGCGTTGGTTGTGTACGCAGCAAGTAAGAGCAAACAGGCGAATGAAATCACGATGCGTTTCATGGTTGGGGATTTAACTCCTGTCTTGGCAGTCAAACGGTTGAGAAAGGTTAAGGGCTGCAAGCGTTGGTTTGGAACGTTCTGTCAGATGCTTGATAACGGCGTAAATGTTGCCCGTTTCGGTCAACAGAAGCAAGCTTAGTCAACAAACCTTGTAGATGATTTTGCTGATAAGAAGCGCGCTTGATTAAAACGCAGATTGCTCGAGCGCTGCGCGTTGCGCGGCGAAAATGTGCGCCAGACCTGAGTTTGCCAACAGTAATAGTTCGTCCATCTGCTCGCGCGAGAAGGGCTCGCCTTCAGCCGTTCCCTGCAGCTCGATAAAGCGACCATCGCCTGTGCCGACAACGTTCATATCGACTTCGGCGCGCGAGTCTTCGTCATATTTGAGGTCAAGCAAAGGCGTTCCCGCGACGATGCCGACGCTGACGGCAGCCACTTCGCCCGCGATGGGCGAGCGCGCAATCTGACCCGCTTTTTGCAGCTTGCGACACGCAAGGACAAAGGCAACATATGCGCCCGTAATCGAAGCGGTACGCGTTCCGCCGTCTGCCTGTAGCACATCGCAATCGAAAGTAAGCGTCCGCTCGCCCAAAGCCGAAAGGTCGCAGACGGCGCGCAGGGAGCGGCCGATGAGGCGCTGGATTTCATGCGTCCGTCCGGAAGGGCCGCCGCGCCCCGTCTCGCGTTGCGTGCGTTGTTGCGTCGAGCGCGGGAGCATCGAGTATTCCGCCGTTAGCCAACCCTGACCCGAGTTGCGCCGGAAGGGAGGAACGCGCTCGTCGAGTGTGGCCGTGCAGATGATGCGCGTTTGTCCCATCTCGATAAGCGCAGAGCCTTCGGCGTAAGGCATAAAGTTTGGCGTAATGCGCACCTGGCGCAGTTCGTCGGCGCGCCGCGCGTCGCTACGTGTGAAGAGTTTGTTTCGTGTCGAGTCCATCCATCCCCCAGACTTCAACCGCCTCAAGCACGCGAGGCGCAGTTCCCAAAAATCTTTCGGCGACGCGCGCAAAACGCTCCGCCGCGTCGGTCACATAAAAATGGTCGAGATCGTCGCACAAACGCCCCGCGCGTGCGCGCTCTCGTAAAAGTCGGCCCGTGTGCGTATCGAAGCTGTGTCGGCGCAAATTCTCGCTCGACAAAACTTCCGCGACGCTCTCAGCCGCCGCTTCGCCCGAATCGATGAGAGAGACGCTGGTGCCGACCGTCTCCTGAATCACTCGGCGCAGGATTGGATAATGCGTGCAGCCCATCACGAGCGCGTCGATCTCTTCGTCGTGCAAATCCTTCAAATACTCTGCGGCGACCGTGCGCGCCACATCCGTCTCGGCCCAACCCTCTTCGGCGAGCGCGACAAAGAGCGGGCAGGCGCGCTCGACAACTTCAATCTCCGGCGCGAGTCTTTTTATCTCGTTCGCGTAAGCGCCGCTTCTGATGGTCGATTCCGTAGCGATAATTCCAACTCTGCGCCCCTTCGACGCTGCGACGGCGGCGCGCGCCCCCGGCCCGATCATCCCGACCACAGGCACTTTGACGCTTGCTCGAATCGCGGGAAGAGCAAGCGCTGAAGCCGTGTTGCACGCAACTACAAGCAGCTTGATTCCATGCGCTTCGAGAAAGCGCGCATTCTCAATGGCGTAACGCTCGACAGTGGCTAAAGATTTCGTTCCGTAAGGGACGCGCGCCGTGTCTCCGAGATAGACGAAGCGTTCATCGGGAAGGCGTTCATGCAGCGCGCGATAGACGGTCAGTCCGCCGACTCCGCTGTCAAAGATTCCGATGGGCAGCTCTGGATTCAAAGGCGCGCTCAAAGAATTTGCGACGTTCAAATACGTTCAGACGAAGATTTCAGAAACCTTGCAGCGAAAGCCGGGCACAACATCTCCGCCGTCGAGTTCATCATTCTCAGAGTAAGTTTTTATTTCGGTAAGCGAGCGATAGACCGTGACGTTTCGCCTCTTAGGACTGACAATCCAAACCTCGCGCGTGCCTGCCGATAGATAGTCTTCAACCTTGTCATAAACCTGCTCGAAAGTATCTCCGGGTGATAAGACTTCTACAGTCAGGTCAGGAGCAATCTCCCAAAAATTCTTTGGCAACCCTGTTTGTGGGATACGGTCACGGCTAACAAATGCAATATCGGCAGCCCTGACGGTATCAGGATTGGTAGTGAGCTTAAATCCAGTTTCCGCGCCGAATCCTTGACCAAGATTATTTGCACGTATGAATTGTCCGATGATGGCGGAGAGATTAAAAATAATCGCTCCGTGTTCCGAGCCTGCTGGAGACATAATTATCAGCTCTCCTTTGACAAGCTCGTAACGCGCCTCGCCCTGCGGCAGCTTGAGCAATTCGTCAGCCGTCATCAACTGCGTTGTCGAACTCATCCACGCCTCGCTTTCCGACCGCGACAAAAACAAATGGCGGCCACTTTCAGAAGCCGCGATGTTATCACACCGCACGCTTTTGTTGTGGCCGCCAGACAGTCTGATGTTGAGTTGTAAATGGAGGCGCCGAGAATCGAACTCGGGTCCAAAGGCCGACGCCGAAGGAATCTACATGCTTAGACGCTTCTCCTTTGCACGTCTTACTCGTGCGTGTTCGTCTCGCGCGGATTAGTGAAGCGACGAAGACCCCGCGCGCGACTAGCCCAGAATTTTCTCGCCCGCTTCGCCTGAGCACGCGAAGCAGACCAGCTCAACTAAGTGACACCTCGCTCCGCGCGCTTGAGCAACTTGCGGCGAGGCGCTCGCTGGTTAAGGTTAATTAAGCAGCAAGGGCCAATTCAGTGTTGGCATTTGAGTTTCCCCATGCTTTTTAACGGGCTGCACAGAGTAAGCCCGGCATGCATCCGTTCGACGATCCCAGCCCCTGTCGAGACCTATCGCCCCCGAAAGATTTATCAAACAGCCGCCGGATTATAGCGTCTCAACTTCAATCGAACAAACGCCGTTGAGACAAAGATTTAGATGCGCGGGGCGGAATGTCGGATGCCAGCGTTAAAGCCCTGACCGTTATCACTCAATGCAGAAACTTAACCGATGCCGGCCTGAAGCATTCAATAAGTTTAACCAAGAATAGCGTCAACGCTCAGAGACAAACTTGAGACTGTTGCCGACGTTAAATTATCGCCGCGTTTTAATTCTTGCGATATCTGATATGCGCCATTTAACGGATGTGAGAATACTTCAATCTTTTCATCAGGCAGATTCACCAACCAGAATTCTGGTATTAGAGCCTGAGCGTATAAAGGCAACTTGACAGTGCGGTCAAACTCCGTAGATGAATCGGCCACTTCCAACACTAGCAGAACATCCGAAGGAGCAGGATGCCCCTCAGCATAAAAATCGTCGCGCATCCGAAGCAACGTAATGTCAGGCTGCGGCTCGGAGAAATCATCAAGCCGGATCGGGTTTTGGACGCGGACAATGACCTCTTCCAATTTGTTAAAGAACTTGTTGAGCCGGTCGACGCAGGCCGCATGACGACTTCCAATCGGACCCATTTCGACAACCTCGCCGTCAATAAGCTCAACATGATCTGATTCCGAGAGAATCCCGGCCTCCATCATCCGGTAGTATTCAGCAACATTAAAATGTCGTCGTGCAATTTGAACAGACATAATTTCTCGCCAGCCTTACGCTCAAGGTTATCTATGTATAAACGATAGCGCAAGAAAGCTCGACCGACTTATTTCTCAAATAAAGCGCGTGCGTCTGAGACTGATCTTTACGTTCGCGCCTCTCTTCAGGGTGAGTTATAATTTTGCGACCGCGCTACCCGGTTTGTTCAAAGAACATCTCCCCGCTTGGAGTCGGCAAAAGGGTTGCTTTCGTCAATTCGAGGATTTATTGATGTCTTCCAACAGACAGCTTTCGATTACGTCAACGCAAAACACGCCTGCGCCTGCGCGACACGCGCCAAAACGCAGAAGCTTTCTGCGGCGCTTCTGGCTGCCTGCGGTTCTGCTGCTCGCCATCGCTTCGGGCGGTCTGACAGGGATAGTGCTCGCCTATCAGCTCAACTACTCGAAGGCCGCCGACGAGGTGAAATCGCTCGCCACATACAAGCCGAGCCTTATTACGCGCATCTACGCCGACGACGGCGAAACCGTTATCGGCGAGTTTGCGCTGGAGCGTCGCATCCCGCTTAGGTATGAAGAAATTCCGCCGCTTGTTCACAACGCGGTGCTCGCGGTTGAGGACGTGCGTTTTTACGATCACGTCGGCATCGATCCCGTCCGCATACTTGGCGCGACGTGGAAGAACCTGACGACCGACCGACTCGAAGGCGGCTCGACCTTAACGCAACAGCTTGCCAAAAATCTATTTCTCACGCGCGAGCAGACCTATACGCGCAAGATCAACGAATGGGTCGTCGCACTCCAGATCGAACGCTACTACACAAAGCAGCAGATCATGGAGATGTACATCAACCACATCTTCCTCGGCGCAAACGCCTACGGGTTTGAAGCCGCCGCGCAGACATACTTTGGCAAGCCATCGAAAGACCTGACGCTCGAAGAAGCAGCATTGCTTGCAGGCATCCCGCGCTCCACCGCTAAGTATTCGCCGACCGTCAACATCGAGGCCGCGAAAGAGCGTCGCAATCTCGTCCTACAGCTGATGGCGCAACACGGCTTCGTCTCGCAGGCCGAAGCCGACGCAGCCAAAGCGCGCCCGATCAAGCTGGCGGATACGGCCTACTTCCCCGCGCAGCAACGCTCATCGATCTTCAACTACCCCGTAGAAGAGATTCGACGCTACCTCGAAGACAAATACACGACGCGCGTCGCACAGAGCGGTCTGACGGTCTATTCAACCATCAACGTCGAAGCGCAGAAACTTGCTTACGAATCTTT
>CBDUCU010000089.1:0-10843 GCA_965365725.1 uncultured bacterium
TGGGCGGGTTAAAAGACATCCCGCTTGATGTGAGGGTCGTCGCTGCATCGAATCGCGACCTCAAAAAAGAGAGCGAGGCCGCTCGCTTTCGCGTCGATTTGTATTACCGTCTTTCAGTCATCGAGATCAACATTCCGCCTCTGCGCGAACGCGAAGACGATGTGCTCTTACTGGCCGAGCATTACATAAAAGTTTTCAACGAGAGCCTGCGCAAAAAGGTGCGTGGTCTTTCCACGCAAGTGGTCGAAGCCTTTCGCGCTTACGCCTGGCCGGGCAACGTCCGCGAGCTGCGCAACGTCATCGAGCGCGCAATGATTCTCGAAGAGAGCGACGAGATTACGACCACCTATCTGCCGGCGGATGTTGCGGCGGCGGCGCATCGACACAAGATGAAACCCTTTCATCCGACGCTCGCAGAAGTCAAAGACATCGTCCATCTGCCTTCGGGCGGTATCTCGGTCGAAGCCGTTGAGTTGTCTCTGGTCACGCAAGCAATGGCGATGAGCGGAGGAGTCAAAAAACAGGCCGCCAAGCTGCTCGGGCTGACGCGCGATCAGCTACGCTATCGACTCAAAAAGTTGGAATGCTATCAGGCAACAAACATTAAGTCGCCCGGAGAGTGAGGATGGTCAAGTCTGTGATGAAAACAGCCGGACAACAATCGTTTGTTGAAAGCAGCGCTATCCGGCGCGACAAGGGAGGGACGGGCGAGCGCAGAGCGACTGAAGATGTTCTGCGTCGAAGCGAGGAGCGTTTTCGTCGCGCCGTCTATGCTGCGCCGTTTCCCGTCATGATACATGCCGAGGGCGGGCAAGTCCTGACGGTCAACCGCGCCTGGACGGAGATTACCGGCTACACGCATGACGATATGCCGACAATCGAGGCGTGGACAGAGAAGGCCTACGGCGAGAAGGCCGCTTACGTCAGAGATTACATCGCGCGACTCTACGATCTGGATGGCCGAAGCTCGGAGCGCGATTTCGTCATCCGCACCGCATCGGGCGAGGAGCGGACGTGGCATTTTAGCTCCTCCTCGCTTGGGCCTGATGTCGATGGTCGTCGCATCTGCATCAGCATGGCCGCCGACATCACTGCGCGAAAAAGTCTGGAAGCCGAGATTGTCCGCGCCGCGCAGCTTTCGCTGATCGGCGAGCTGGCCGCAGGTTTGGCGCACGAAATCAAGAATCCTCTGGCCGGAATTAAAGGCGCGGTCGATATTCTCATCCAAAGACGGCAGCCCAACGATCCTGAGATTGAAGTGCTTGAAGACGTGCGACACGCCGTCGAGCGCGTTGATATGACGGTGCGTGCGCTGCTGGAACGCGCGCGCCCGCGTCCATTACAACCCGCCAACGCATCGCTGACAGAAGTCGCGCAGCGCGCAGTTCTTCTTTCGCGCCATCACGTCGCTAACACATCGATGCGCGGACGTTTGGTCAAAGTATCTTTTGAGCCGACGACCGACCGCGTCTATGCCAATATCGACGCGGCGCAGATTGAGGACGCAGTACTTAATCTGATCGCCAACGGAATCGAGGCGGTCGAGGGCAAGGGCGGCGTGACGGTTCGCGTGCGCCGTCAACAAACGAAGGATGCAGAGCGAAAGGATTCAGGGCGAGCAACTGAAGCCGTCGTCGAGATTGAAGACACGGGGCGCGGCATCTCGCCGGAGAATCTGGCGCACATCTTCAATCCATTTTTTACAACGACGACAGGCGGCACGGGGCTTGGACTAACGGCCGTTCAAAGAATCGCACAGGCGCACGGCGGTCGCGTCGAAGTTTGCTCAAGTCCGGGTTGCGGCTCAACATTTAGTATTTGCTTGCCGCTCTCGGATTGCGCGCCGGATTATACATAAGCGCGGCTCTCTCACCAGGTTCAATATGTTAATGCGGCTTCTGATGATAGACGCTCTCGTGCTCTCTATTTACGACCGCATAGCAATCGCAGCTCGCTTCAATCAGCTTTCGACGGTCAAGAATCGCCACGCGACCGCGACTGTAACGGATCAATTCGCGTTTGGATAAAGCGCGCGCGGCGACATTGACTCCTTCGCGGCGCACGCCGAGCATGAGCGCGAGAAACTCCTGCGTCATCCGAAAATGATCGCGTTCGATGCGGTCTTGCGTCATCAAAAGCCACCGCGCAAGTCTCTGCGTCGCCGAATGAAAACGGTTGCAGACGGCAGACTGCGAGATTTGTCCCATCAGCGCATAAACGTAGCGAAGCATCAATTGCTGCGTCGGTTCGTCCGTCTCACAAAAATCCATAAATGTGGCGGCGTCGATCCGGAGGGCTGCGCCTTCGGCTTGCACGATCATCTGCGTTCGCACGTTTTTGACTCCCAAAAGCACCTCAATTCCGCTAACGCCCTCTTTGCCGATAATGCCGAGTTCAAGCGCCATTCGCTGCCGGACGTTTGCCACAAGCGAGATGATGCTGTCGGTTGGAAAATAAAGATGATGAACGGCGTCGCCCGGCGTGTAGAGGATTTCGCCAAATGATAATGCGACCTGTCTTAAGTGCGTTTGAAGTTTTTGGTAGCTTTCGCGTGGGAGCGCTGAGAGCAAAAGATTGGTCGGAGCAGACGTGCGCGGCGGTTGCCTTAGTGGCGACATAGTAAATTCCTTAAGCTTCTTAGTACCGTGTTCTTTAATCTGAACAATGCGGCACAAGGAAGATTAGGAATTCCCAATGTCGGACGGCTCAATGGTTCATGACCAAGCGAGACGATGCCATTATAGGCTACTTGGAAAGATTCACCTATCAGCTTCGCGGCAAACGCAGTTTAGGCATAAGGGTCGATGCGCAGATGGTCGTGAACACGACGCACGCCGGGCGCGTGTCTGATTGAGCCGAGGACGGCGCGTTTCTCCTTCCATGTGTGGACGCAGCCCCACAGATTGACTTCGTCGCCCTTGACCTCGACGCGCAAACGTTCGGCCTCGCGCGCGGCGCGTCGTTCCAGGGCCTCTTCAATCTTTGCGTGTAATTTCTCCGCATCAACTTCAGGCGGCCTGACGGTGATCTTGTTGACCACGCCGAACACGCCCGCGAGACGCAGCACGGCGCGCTCCACATCATCGCGCTCGCGCAGATTGTTGACCTTGCCCTCGAGCGTTACCCAGCCGTCGGCGACCGTCGTATGAATCTCTTCGTCCGGGACGAGCACGTCCCATTCGAGCGCGGCGCGCACAGCATGCGCGATCTGCGTGTCGGTGCTGCGGCTGGCGTGGTCTGCGGCGACCGCGATCTCGTTGGCAACGTCGAGCACGCCGAAGACCCGATGCACGGCCTGTTGCGCGGCCAGCTTTTCGGCATAGGTCGAAACCACCCCCGCCAGCATCACAACGCCTTCTTGAACGTCCACCTTGATGCCGCCCCACGCGACGCGTGAATCCCACTTTAGCTCGCGCAAGATTTCCTGCTTGAGCTGCTTGTCTGTTTTTGCGTGCATGATCGTTTGCTCCTCTCCATCAACATGCTTCGCAACGGTCGTGCCGGTAAGTATCAGCCTCTATCTGCCAAGAAGGATGAGACGGCGCATGGCGCGTGCGTAAAGATACGCACGCCGCGCGCGAAAGCCCGCATGCGGGATTGATTTGATGACCGGGCGGCTGGCAAATAGCTTGTGCGAAGGTGAAAGACAGACGGGCATGACTGTTGCACTTCATCTTTCATGGAGAAGTTTTAGGCTTCGCATACAAAGGTTTGAATAATCAAGACTGCGGAAAAGTTTTTGAGACCCGCACGGAAGGAGTCGGATGATGGTCGCACATTTCAAAAGGGCAGAGGAGACGAAAGATAAATCGTTGGAGGTTGCGCTGCGCGGGCGCGCGTTGCTCGACAATCCTCTGCTCAACAAGGGGAGCGCGTTTCCTGAAGACGAGCGTCGCGCGTTTGCGCTGACGGGGCTTTTGCCGTCGCACGTTTCGACGGTTGATGAGCAGCTTGCGCGCACCTACGAAAACTATCGACGCAAGGAGACAGACGTTGAGCGTTATGTCTTTCTCGTCTCTTTGCAAGACCGCAACGAGACGCTCTTTTATCGTCTGCTGCAAGAGCACATCACGGAGATGATGCCCATCGTCTATACGCCGACGGTCGGGGCCGGCTGCCAGATGTACAGCCATCTTTTCCGGCGACCGCGCGGCCTGTATATCTCTTTTCCGAAGGCCGACGAGATCGACGCTGTGCTGGAGAGCGCTCCGGCGCAGGATGTCGAAGCGATTGTCGTCACCGACGGCGAGCGCATACTCGGCTTGGGCGATCTGGGCGTAGGCGGCATGGGCATCCCTGTCGGAAAGCTCTCGCTTTATACAGCCTGCGCCGGTATTCATCCGCGCACAACTCTTCCCGTCCTGCTCGACGTAGGAACTGACAACCGCGAGCTTCTCAACGATCCACTCTATCTCGGCTGGCGGCATGAGCGCGTGCGCGGCCAGGACTACGACGACTTTATCGAGCGTTTTGTCGAAGCCGTCATGCGACACTTTCCACGCGTTCTGCTTCAGTGGGAAGATTTTTCCAAAAACAACGCGACGCGCCTGCTCGAACGCTACCGCGACCGTCTCTGCACTTTCAACGACGACATACAGGGCACAGGGGCCGTCACGCTGGCCGGACTTCTGGCTTCGATGCACGTCACCAACACGCGTCTGCGAGATCAGCGCATCGTCATACTCGGCGCGGGGTCTTCGGCGACAGGGATCAGCGATCAGATCGTCGCGGCGATGGTGAGCGAAGGTCTCGATGAGAAGGATGCAAAGGCTGCGTTGTGGCTGCTTGATAGCGGCGGATTAGTTCACACCGAACGCACGCATCTTGAGCCGTTCAAACAGAGGTATGCGCAGCCGCTTGAGAAAACTGAGAGCTGGGAATTGAAACGCGCGGGCTTCTTCGAGCTGTTCGACGTGATAAAGAATGTCCAGCCGTCAATTTTGATCGGCACGTCGGCGCAACCCGGCGCGTTTACCGAAGAGGTCGTCCGCGAGATGGCTCGCTACACGGAGCGGCCTGTTATCTTCCCGCTGTCAAATCCGACTTCAAAGAGCGAGGCGCGCGCCAGCGACCTGATCGAATGGACTGAAGGGCGCGCTCTGGTTGCGACGGGAAGCCCCTTTGCAAATGTTGTATATGAGGGAAAAGAGATTCGCATCGGCCAATGCAACAACGCTTTTATCTTTCCGGGCGTGGCGCTCGGCGTGATCGCTTCGGGCGCGCGCCGTGTGACGAACGAGATGTTTGTCGCTGCCGCACGCGTGCTGGCAGAGTTTTCGCCCGCGCTCAAAGACACGGCTGCCGGCCTCTACCCGCGTCTTGAAAATGTGCGCGAGGTTTCGCACCGGGTCGCGCTCGCCGTCGGGCGAGAGGCGCAAAGTCGAGGGCTTGCCGAAAAGACGGATGCCGATGAGCTTGAGCGTCGCATCGAGGCAAAGACTTGGTGGCCGCATTACGTGCCTTACATCGCAAAAAATGGGCGGCTGGATTGAAGAGTCTGCGCGAGCCGACTCGTTAAATCGTCTCACAAAATAAGGCCCTTTTAGATGCGGGCTGGTGCGTCGCCTTCCAACGTCTAATCACAACTGGGGCGGGCCGCACACGCGCCCGCCTCTAAAAGGCCCGACAGTAAATGTAAATTTAATTCGCTCTAAGTAGACAAGACGCTAAAAGAACCCACCGCGAACTTTCCCCCAACCCCTGAGAGATTTTCCACAAGGGGGCGCAGATACCTGCGCGCAAAAAACCGCATAACTAAATAAGGACAAACGGGCACGTTAATTGCTCATTTGCGCCGACAATTGAACATTGAGCACCCGCGCGGGCGCTCAGGTGGTCATCGTTTCATTAATTAACCGCACTCAAAACTCATCCTGCCCGTAAATGGCGCGGATGATCTGTACGCAAAATTCAAAAGGAGATTCTATGGGCCAGAGGATCGTCATCGACCCGATTACGCGTATCGAGGGGCATCTGCGCATCGACGTTGAGGTTGACGGCGGGAGCGTCCGCGACGCTTGGGCTTCGGGCACGATGTGGCGCGGCATCGAGAACATCTTGAAGGGGCGCGACGCGCGCGACGGATGGCTCTACGCTCAACGCTTCTGCGGCGTGTGCACAACGGTTCACGCCATCGCTTCGGTGCGCGCCGTCGAAAACGCCCTCCAGCTTGAAATCCCGCTCAACGCGCAATACATACGCAATCTCATACTCATCGCGCACGGGCTGGCCGATCACATCGTCCATTTCTATCATCTCTCCGCGCTCGACTGGGTTGATGTGGTCTCGGCTCTCAAGGCCGACCCAGTGAAGGCTTCCGAGATTGCTGAGAGCATCAGCCCCTGGCCGCACAATTCGCGCAACGAGATGCGCGCGGTGCAGGATCGACTCAAAAAATTTGTCGAGGCCGGACAATTAGGCATCTTCGCCAACGGCTACTGGGGACACCCGGCCATGAAGCTTGCGCCGGAAGTAAATCTCCTCGCCGTCTCACACTACCTGCAAGCGCTCGACTATCAACGCAAAGCCAATCAAGCCGTCACCATCCTCGGCTCAAAGACTCCGAACATACAGAACCTCGCCGTCGGCGGTGTCGCCAACGCCATCAACCTCAACAACGAGGCGACGCTCAACATGCATCGTCTCTTTCAGGTCAAAGACATGCTCGACGAAGTCGCGGCCTTCGTCCAACAAGTCTATGTACCGGACGTGTGCGCCATCGGCGGCATGTACCCGGAATGGCTCTCTTACGGCGCGGGCGTGACGAACTATCTGGCCGTGCCCGATCTGCCGCTCGATACCAAGGGCGAAAGCTTCGACTTGCCGGGCGGGACGATCATGGACGGCAATTTTACGACCTTCAAATCAATCGACAGTTTTAACGACGCATACTTCCGCGAGGGCGTGCAGGAGTGCATCGCGCACGCCTGGTACGATGGCGATTGGACGCGACATCCATACGACGAAGAGACCGTTCCGAAGTTCACACAGTTTGAGGACAACGGCAAATACTCCTGGGTCAAGTCGCCGCGTTTTCAGGGTCGTGCGATGCAGGTCGGGCCGCTTGCACAGGTGCTCGTCGGCTATGTCTCAGGCCACGAGCCGACAAAGCGTTGGGCCGATATTGCCCTGCAAAAAGTTTCGGAAGTCGCAAAGACGACCGTTACGCCGCAAATGCTTCAATCGACTTTGGGCCGACATGCCGCACGCGCCGTCCGCGCCGCAGTCCTTACAGAGTATGCAACCAAGCACTGGCAATTGCTGGTTGACAACATCAAGAAGGGCGACGTGCGAATTTACAACAAGCCGGAATTTCCCAAAGGCGAAGTGCGCGGATTCGGGTTTCACGAAGCGCCGCGCGGCGCGCTCTCGCATTGGGTCGTCATACGCGACGGCAAATACGAGAACTATCAGGCCGTTGTGCCGACGACCTGGAACGCAGGCCCGCGCGACGACAAGGGAGCAAAAGGCCCATACGAAGCGTCGCTTGTCGGAAACCCTGTCGCCGACGCAGAAAAACCGCTCGAAGTTTTGCGTACGGTTCACTCGTTCGACCCGTGTCTGGCGTGCGCCGTCCACACGCTCGACCCCGAAGGCCGAGAGATTGCGAAAGTGAAGGTGCTTTGATGGAAGCGAAAAAGATTGAGGGCGGCGAAACTGCGGCGGGCGCAATCGTTCACGACGAGCATGCGGCGCAGTTGGCCCTGCTCGACCAGATCGAAGCAGACGTTTTGCGCGGAGCAAACGCCGGCGAGGTGGGCCGCCTCCTCGATCACTTTATCGAACACGCCAACGCACACTTTCTCTCCGAAAAGATTCTGATGCGCAACTCGGCTTACGCCGCCTACGAGCAACATGTGATGGAGCACGATCTGCTTCTCTCGCAAGCGCGTCAGTTTCTCGCTGATGTCGAAGTGGGCGACGTGACCGACGCGCGCGCCTTTGTCGCCGCCCTGCGCAACTGGCTCGTCATCCATATGAACACGACCGACGCGGCATTCGAGTCTTATCTCGGACAACAATCGGAAGCCGGAGTGACGGGGAGCGAGGTTTAATCATCGTGGAAGTTGCACAAGAACAAGTTAAGAAAATCGGCATCATCGGGCTCGGCAACGTCCTGATGGGCGACGACGCGTTTGGCCCATATCTTCTGTACGTGCTCGAAGCTGGATTCGAGTTTCCCGCTAACGTCTCTTTGATGGATTTGGGCACGCCGAGCCTCGACCTGACAAACTACATCACGGACTTCGACGCGCTCGTCGTCATCGACTGCGTGCAGACGGGCAGCGCGCCGGGCACGCTGCGTACATACACGCTCGCGGAGCTTCTCAAACGCCCGCTCGACCCGCGCACCAACGCGCACGAGCCGGGGCTCAAAGAAGCCCTGCTCGTCTCAGAGTTTCGCGGGCGGGGCCCAGGCGAAGTGTTGTTGGTCGGCGTGCAACCGGCATCGTCTGCAACGGGCGTTGGCTTAAGTCGATTTGTCAAAGAAGCAATTCCCGGCGCGGTCGCCGAAGTTCTCAAAGAGTTGGAAAGACACGGCGCAACAGCGCGTCGGAGAGAGAGTCCTGCGCCGCTTCGCGTGTGGTGGGAAGAAGAGATGGCGGAGGTCTGCGGCTGATGCACGAATTCTCGCTCATTCAGGCCTTGCTCGCGCGCGTCGAAACCGAAGCTGCGACGCATAATGCCGCGCGCGTCGAGCGTCTCTCTGTGCGCATCGGCGCGCTGGCCGGAGTCGAGCGCGATCTGTTTGCATCTGCCTTCGACGTGTGCCGTCGCGGGACGATCTGCGAAAGCGCGGAATTGGAAGTCAAAGCGATTGATGCGCGTTGGGCTTGCCGCGCGTGCGGGCGCGAGGTGAGACAGGGCGAAGTTTTGGAGTGCCCTGTGTGCGGCTCGCCCGCGCGTTTGATCGAGGGCGACGAAATCATTCTGGATCGCGTCGAGATGGAGGTTTAAGTGATGTGTCAGGACTGTGGATGCGGTGATACGGAGATCGTTTCGGTTGAGGTTCGCGAAAACATCTTAGCGGGAAACGACCGCACCGCCGCGCACAACCGCGAACACTTTGAGGCGCGCCGAGTCAGAGCCGTCAACTTGATGAGCTCGCCGGGTTCGGGAAAGACTGCGCTTCTGGAAGCGACGGCGCGGATGCTTCCCGACAGACGTTTGGGCGCGCTTGCCGGCGACCTTGAAACCGAGCGCGATGCAGACCGTTTGCGCGCGGCGGGCGTGCCGACAGTCGCAATCACGACAGGCTCTGCGTGCCACCTCGATGCCGCGATGGTTCATCGCGCGCTTCATCAATTCCCCTGGCGCGAGCTTGATTATCTTTTTATCGAAAACGTCGGCAATCTGGTCTGCCCGGCGGTTTATGATTTGGGGCAAGCCGTAAACGTCGTCGCGCTCTCGGTCACCGAAGGCGAAGACAAGCCGCTCAAATACCCGGTCATGTTTCGCAAGGCCGATCTCGTTCTCATAACCAAAATTGATCTGTTGCCGCACCTGCCGAACGTGAGCGTCGAGAGAATCAAGGACGCGCTCGCGCACGTTATGCCGGAAGTGCGGCTTTTGGAAATCTCATCATTAACGGGCGAGGGGATGACGCAGTGGGTCGATTGGCTCGAAGCGCAACGCGTCGAGCGCGAAATCATTTCATCGACGGGGACGACTGAAGAAGTCGAACATAAACACGCAAACATAGCTCTGGCGTGAGACAACCGCGCGCCGCAGGAGAGGAACAGGCCATGAGACAAGATGCAGCAACGCTGGTTCGGGAGATTGCTCAAGGTCGCAGAAAGAGTCTCGACCTCAAGCAACCTTCGAGAGTTAAAACGGGCGCGGGCGACGATCTGTTTAGCGTCTCGCGGCGCGATTTCGTCCGCACGATTATGGCGGCTGCGGCAGCCATCGGCATGACGGGCTCAGCCGCCGCGCGCATGGTCGAGGCCGCGACAAAGGGCAGAAAGCCTTCGGTCATCTGGCTTCATTTTCAGGAGTGCACGGGCTGCACGATGTCGATGCTTCGGCCCACGCACCCCGAGATTGCCGAAGTCATCCTCGACCTCGTCTCGATGGACTATCTCGAAACGCTGTTTGCCGCCGCCGGTCATCAGGCGGAAGAGGCGTTACAGGCCGCGATGAAAGAGAACGCGGGCAAATACATCTGTGTCGTCGAAGGCGCAATCCCGACAAAAGACAACGGCATCTATTGCATGATCGGCGGCAAGACCGCGCTTGAGATGACGCGCGAAGTCGCGGCACAAGCGGCGCTCGTCATCGGCATGGGATCGTGCGCTTCTTGGGGCGGCATCCCTTCGGCTGACCCGAACCCGACGGGCGCGGTCGGCGCACACGAAATTGTCAAAGACAAACCGGTCATCAACCTGCCCGGTTGCCCGCCCAACCCATACAACTTCCTCGGCACGGTCCTGCAGTTCGCCACGCTCGGCACGCTCCCCGAACTCGATGAGCTGAAGCGACCCAAGTTCGCCTACGGTCGAACGATTCACGAGCACTGCCCGCGCCGTCCGCACTTTGACGCGGGCCGCTTCGCCGAAATCTTTGGCGACGAGGGACACCGTCAAGGCTTCTGTCTCTACAAACTCGGCTGCAAAGGCCCGCAGACGCACGCCAACTGCTCGGTGCAGGATTTTAACGACGTGCCCGACGCCTGGCCCATCGGTCTGGGCCATCCTTGTTTCGGTTGTACCGAACAGACGCTCGCCTTCCGCGCCGCGCTGCACGACACGGTTCACATCGACCGCCCGACACCGCCCGACACATATCCTCCCATCCATGCGCCGCAAGGCTACGTCGGCGCGGTCGGCGCAGGTCTGGCAGG
>CBDUCU010000090.1:0-10841 GCA_965365725.1 uncultured bacterium
TACGCACGCTCGACCTTCAGAATAATCCGGTCTTTCTCGGTGGACAGGCGCAGACCGGGTTTGTCGATTCGATTCGCCGCATCCTCTCGCGCGACGCAAAACCCGCCGCTAACGCAGAGAAACCCGACGAACAGCAGGGTTTGGGCGGGGTTGATCCGGTCGGGCGCGACGAGCTGGTTGACAAAAACCTCTCGTCCGAAGAGTTGCGCAAGTTTGAGCCTTACGAAGACACGCTCGCGGCCAATCTGACGGTCGAGCCCGTCGTCGGCACGCAGCTTGTCACGCTCCGTTATCGCCACACCGACCCGGAGCTGGCGAAGAAAGTGACCGACACGCTCGCCGACATCTTCGTCTATAACAACTTCGAGCGCGAGGAGACCGGCTCGGAGCGAAACAAGAGCCTGCTCTCGGAGAGAATCGCCGAGCTGCAACTAAAGACGCGCCAGCTCGAAGAGCAGAAATACAACTTCTCAAAGGCCAACGATCTGCCGATGTCGAACGCCGAAGGGGCCGACATTCAAGCCGAGCGTCTGGCGATGCTCAGCAAGGATTTGCTCGAAGCCGAGAACAAGCGTAAGGAATATGAATCGCTATGGAAGGCGGCTGAAAGCGCCGTCGATCCAAACGACATCCCCGAAGTTCAGGACAACAAACGCATTCAGGCGCTGCGCAAAGAGTATGACGATTTAATCACCAAGCGCGCCGAGATGCTTCAGCGTTACACCGAAGAGTGGCCCGAAGTAAAACAGCTCGACAGCAAAATCGCCACGCTCAAGAGCGCGCTCGCGCAGGCTCCGCGCGAGATCGTCGCCGGGATGAGAACGCGCTATGAAGCGGCTCGCAGCCAGGAGGCGAGCCTGCGCGAATCCTACAACCGGCAGAGGGGGACGACCACCGCGCAGAGTCTCGCGCAGATTCAGATGGGAACGCTGCTGGGCGAGATCGAGACAAACAAACAGGAGCTCAACACGCTGCGCCAGCGCCAGCGCGAAATCGAAAACGTCGAGCAGGATCGCTCAAACAACGTCTCTGTCTCAAGCTACAGCCGTCTGCCTCGCTCTCCGGTCGGCCCTCCGCGCGCGCGCAACATCATGCTTGCGCTCTTGCTCTCTCTGGGCGCAGGCATCGGTCTTGCCTTCCTGCTTGATTATCTCGACGATACGCTCAAGACCGTCGACGACGTTGATCGTTATCTGCATCTTCCTTCGCTGGCTCTTATCCCGGCCAGTAGAGGCGAGCGCGGTCGTCTGAAGGGACGCGCCGCAGGGCCTCTGCAGGAAGGAGAATCCACAGCGCTTGCGCTCGCTACGGATGTGCGCTCGCCCGTCGCCGAAGCATATCGACACCTGCGCACGTCGCTGCTGCTCTCGTCGGCAGGTCAACCGCCGAAGACGATTCTCATCACTTCGAGCCAGCCTTCGGAGGGCAAGACGACGACAGCCGTCAACACCGCCATCAGTCTCGCGCAGACGGGCGCAAGCATCCTCATCGTCGATTGCGATTTGCGACGACCGCGCATCCATGCCAACTTCGGCGTGACTAATGCGCGCGGGTTGACAAACTATCTTTCCGGCGAGCGCGACCTTGATTCTCTGATCCAATCGCACGAGAAAGTTCCGAATCTTAAGATTTTGACCTCCGGGCCTGTTCCGCCAAACCCGGCGGAGCTGCTCGGCTCGGTCGAGATGCGAAGGCTGCTTGCCACCTTGAGCGAGCGGTTTACGCACATCGTGATCGATTCGCCGCCGACCATCTCGTTTACCGACGCTTCGATTCTTTCGACGATGGTTGACGGCGTGATGCTCGTCGTTCACGGCGGGCGTTCATCGCGCGCCGTTGTGCGCCGCGCCAAGCAACAGCTCGTCGACGTTGGTGCAAACATCTTCGGCATCGTCCTCAACAACGTGAAGCTCGAATCGTCCGAATACTATTACTATTCTGGCTACTACTCGAACTACTACAACGATGGCGAGGAAGAGGAGGAAGGGCCGGAGCCGGCAGCATCGGAGCGCGTCTGATGACGGCTGAGACAGGTCAGTTCTGTGTCGTCGCGCCCGACGTGCGGTTTGGGCGCGACGTTCGCATTTTTCACTTCGTCAACCTCTACGGCTGCGAGATCGGCGACAACACAAAAGTAGGCTCGTTTGTCGAAATCCAGCGCGGCGCGCGCATCGGGCGCAACTGCAAAATCTCGAGCCACACATTTATCTGCGAAGGCGTTGAAATCGAAGACGAAGTCTTTGTCGGTCACGGCGTAAATTTCATCAACGACAAATACCCGCGAGCCACAACCGACGACGGCGCGCTCCAAACCGACGCGGATTGGCAGGTCGTCGCAACCCATGTCGAGCGCGGAGCGTCAATCGGCACGGGCGCGACCATCCTCTGCGGCGTTCGCATCGGCGCGCGCGCAATCATCGGCGCAGGCTCTGTCGTCACGCGCGACGTGGCGGCGGGCGCAATCGTCGCCGGCAATCCGGCGCGCGAGATAAAAAAGAAGTGATAATTGATGAGTGATGAGCGATGAGTAATAAGTGACAAGCTCATCACTCATCACTCATCACTCATCACTCATCGCTCTTCACTTTTTATATGATTCCTTTTGTAGATTTGCGCGCGCAGTATCGCGCGATCAAAGATGAGATCGACGCTGCCATCGGGCGCGTCGTCGAGAACGCGTCGTTTATCTTAGGGCCTGAGGTCGAAGCGTTTGAGAGCGAGTTTGCCGAATACGTGGGCGCGCAGTTTTGTGTCGGCGTAAATAGCGGGACGGCGGCCATTCAGCTTGCGCTTCAAGCATGCGACATTGGAGCGGGCGATGAAGTGATTGTCCCGGCCAACACTTTCTTTGCGACGGCTGAGGCCGTCTCGACCGCCGGAGCAACGCCCGTCTTTGTCGATTGCGACGAGCTGACATACAACATCGACCCGACGCAGATTGAAGCGGCGATAACGCAGCGCACGCGCGCTCTTCTGCCCGTCCATCTCTACGGACAGCCCGCCGACCTCGATGCCATTTTTGAGATTGCCGAAAGACGCAACCTCCTCGTTATTGAAGATGCGGCGCAGGCGCACGGCGCAGAGTACAAAGGTCGTCGTGTGGGTGCGCGCGGCGCGGCAGGGTGTTTTAGTTTCTATCCCGGAAAAAATTTGGGCGCGTACGGCGAAGGCGGCGCGGTCGTCACCGATGATGAGCGCCTTGCGCGCCGCGTGCGTCTGCTGCGCGATCACGGGTCAGCGCGCAAATACACGCACGAGGTAGTCGGCTACAACTTTCGACTCGAAGGCATTCAGGGCGCGGTGCTCCGCGTCAAGCTCCCGTATCTCGACCGTTGGAACGATCTGCGTCGCCGACACGCCGCGCGCTACCGCGAGCTTCTCAAAGAGAGCGGTCTTGTGCTGCCGCAAGAAGCGGCAGACGTGCGGCACGTCTATCATCTCTTCGTCGTCCAGAGCGAAAACCGCGACGCGCTGCAAAAACATCTGCACGACGCGAGTGTGCAGACAGGGATACACTACCCCGTGCCCGTCCACCTGCAACCCGCTTACGCCTCGCTTGGATACCAGACCGGAGATTTCGCTCGCGCGGAACGTCAGGCCGCGCGTTTGCTCTCGCTTCCGATGTTTGCGGAATTGACCGACGAGCAGATCGCGCACGTGGCGCAAGCGGTGCTCTCATTTGTCAGTGGGCAGAGTCGTCCGTAGTTCGTGACCGCCGCGCGGCGCGCTAAAGACCAAAACTGACAACGGACAACTGACGACGGACTTTTTTATGACGACAATTGGCGTGATCGGCTGCGGTTATTGGGGGCCAAACCTGCTCCGCAACTTCTCGGAAAACGAGCGTGCGGAGCTGCGCTGGATGTGCGACCTCGATATGGGCCGTCTCAACGCGCTCGGTCGGCGCTACCCCTCGGTTGAGACGACCGAAGACTATCGCAGACTGATTGCCGACTCGCGTCTCGATGCGGTCGTCATCTCAACGCCCGTCGCCACACACTACAAGGTCGCGCGCGAGGCGCTCGAAGCCGGAAAACACGTGCTGGTCGAAAAACCTCTGACGGCAAGCTCGCGCGAGGCCGAAGAGTTGATCGCGTTGGCAGATCGAAACGGGCTGACGCTGATGGTCGATCACACTTTTATCTACACCGGCGCGGTCAGAAAAATAAAAGAGATTGTCGAGGGCGGAGAGCTTGGAGAGCTTCTCTATTTTGATTCGACGCGCATCAATCTCGGTCTCTTTCAGCCAGACATCAACGTCGTCTGGGACTTAGCGCCGCATGATCTTTCGATCATGGATTACGTTATCGACCGGCCCGCCCTCTCGGTCTCAGCAACGGGCAGTTGCCACATCGAGCGCGGCATCGAAAACATCGCCTACGTCATGCTCCGCTTTGCCGACGACTTTATCGCGCACTTTCATTTCAACTGGCTCGCGCCCGTCAAGATTCGACGCACGCTGATTGCCGGAAGCCGCAAGATGATCGTCTATGACGACATCGAGCCGGTCGAGAAGCTGAGAATTTATGACAGCGGCGTAACGGCCAAACGCGCGCCGACCGACCGGCACGACCGCGAGGCCGACTATCGCACGCTCGTCAGTTACCGTACGGGCGACGTGTGGTCGCCCAGACTCGATGCAACCGAAGCGCTGCGCTATGTGTGCGAAGAGTTTTTAAGCTCGATCCGCGAGCGCCGCGCGCCTCTGACGGATGGCCGTGCGGGGCTGCGCGTCGTGCGTTTGCTCGAAGCCGCGCAGGAATCGATCAAACAGGGCGGACAGTCCGTCAAAGTTTAGAGAGAGATGCAAACAACAGAGACAAAGAGAGAGTTGAGCGTTCCGCTTCTCGATTTGAGGGCGCAGTTTGAGGCTTTGCGCGACGAGTTGCTGGCGGCGGCGGCGCGCGTCATCGAGTCGCAGGCGTTTATACTCGGCCCGGAAGTCGAGGCGCTTGAAACGGAGATCGCGCGCTACTCGCAGACGCGCTACGCCGTCGGCTGTGCTTCCGGTTCCGACGCGCTGCTGCTTGCTTTGATGGCGCTCGACGTAAAAGCGGGCGACGAAGTGGTGACGACTCCCTACAGCTTCTTTGCGACGGCGGGCTCGATTGCAAGGCTCGGCGCAATCCCGCGCTTTGCCGACATCGACGAGCGCACCTACAACATCGACCCCGCAAAAATAGAAGAGGCGATTACTGAAAAAACGCGCGCCCTGATGCCCGTTCATCTCTACGGACAGTGCGCCGAGATGGACGCGCTGCAAGAGATCGCGTCGCGTCGCGGCGTGATGTTGATTGAAGACGCGGCGCAGGCCGTCGGCGCGGAAGACCTGGCGCGCGCGCGCGCCGGATCAATGAGCGCGATTGGTTGCTTCAGTTTTTACCCAACGAAAAATCTCGGCGGGGCGGGCGACGGAGGGATGTTGACGACCGGCGACGAAGAATTGGCGCGTCGCCTCAAACGCCTGCGCGTACACGGCGGCGAGACGAAATATCATCACAGCGAGGTCGGCATCAACAGCCGCCTCGACGCGCTACAGGCCGCCGTGCTGCGAGTCAAGCTGCCGCATCTCGACCGTTGGAGCGAGGCGCGCGCCGCGCACGCCGCTCTCTACAATCGACTGTTCGTTGAAGCAGGACTCGTCGGTGAGATCGAGCTGCCTTTCGAGCGCGCGGGCGTGCGACACATCTACAATCAATACGTGATTCGCGTGCGTGGCGAGGGGCGGCGCGACGCTCTCATCGAACATTTGAAGCGCGCACGCATCGGAACCGAAGTCTATTACCCCGTTCCGCTCCATTTGCAGCAATGCTTCCGCTATCTCGGCTACAAGGAAGGCGATTTTCCCGTCGCCGAAAGCGCGGCGCGCGAGACGTTGGCATTGCCCATCTATCCCGAGTTGAGCGAGGAGCAGCAAGGCCATGTTGTTGCGTCCGTCCGCGACTTCTTTCAAAAATGATTCTTCCCCAATTTGAGCGTTTGAATTGAGAAGAAGAATTGAACGCAGAGACACCGCAGATACAGTCGGAGCAAACTGTGTCTGCGGTGTCTTAAGTCTTCTCAAAAGATTTTCTATAAGCAAACTGTATTTTGAAAGTTCTCATTACAGTTGAAAAGCTCGCAGGTCGCGGCGGGATGCAATCCTACACAAGCGATCTGTCCTCGTCGCTTCTCGCACGCAACCACACGCCCATCGTCTTTTGCCAGCGACTCGGACGCACGGCGCGCGGCGTGCGTAATGCAACCGTCCCGGTCGTCAATGATCTCGACTCCATCGGCTCGCCGCCCGACATCATTCACGGTCAACACCATCTGCCGACGATGGCCGCGCTTCTTCGATTTACAAACACGCCCGCCGTCTATACCTGTCACGATTGGTACGGGCGAAACTCTTTCGCGCCGCGCTTCCCGCGCATCCTTCGATACATGGGCGTTGATGCATCGTGCCGCGACCGTCTCATCTTTGAAGACGGCATTTTCAGGCAAAGTTTTGGCCCTGGCGGTGTCGGGTAAGCTGCCATGCAAAAAATGCTAAAAAATCTTTAAGTTCGCTTGATCGTTCGGCTGGATGTTGAATCGCGCCTTCGTCAGTGCGCGCTCCAACGCGCCTCGACGAGCGCAGGCGCGCCGCCATCGTGTGCGGCGGAAATCTGCTCGCGCTTGGCAAGCTTCATATCGTAATCGACCATCAAACGGGCCAGTTCCTGAAAGGTGACTTTTGGCTCCCAACCGAGTTTTGTGCGCGCCTTGGTCGGGTCGCCCAGAAGCAGATCGACTTCAGCCGGGCGATAGTAGCGCGGGTCGATCTCGACATATTCGTTCCAGTCGAGATCGAGATAACCAAACACTTCGTCGAGAAACTCGCGTATCGAATGCGTCTCGCCGGTCGCCAGCACGTAATCGTCCGCTTCGTCGGCCTGCATCATCAGCCACATCCCCTCGACGTAATCTTTGGCGTAGCCCCAATCGCGTCGCGCGTCGAGGTTGCCGAGAAAGAGCTTTTGTTGGAGGCCGAGCTTGATGCGCGTGGCGGCGCGCGTGATCTTGCGCGTCACGAAGGTTTCGCCGCGTCGCTCCGATTCGTGGTTAAAAAGGATGCCGTTACAGGCGAAGAGATTGTAGCTTTCGCGGTAGTTGACCGTGATCCAGTAAGCGTAAGCTTTGGCGCAGGCGTAGGGGCTTCTCGGATAAAACGGCGTCGTCTCGCTCTGCGGAGTCTCGACCACCTTGCCGTAGAGCTCTGAGGAAGAGGCTTGATAAAATTTGGGGCGCGTGCCCGTATCGCGGACGTGCTCGCGGATGGCTTCAAGGATGCGGACGGCGCCAAGCCCCGTCACTTCGCCCGTGTATTCGGGCACGTCGAAACTCACGCGGACGTGCGATTGCGCGCCGAGGTTGTAAATCTCGTCGGGCTGCGTGATGCGCAGGACGTTGTTGAGAGACGAGGAATCGTTCAGATCGCCGTAGAACATGCGCAGGCGCGCGCCCTGTTCGTGCGGGTCTTGATAGAGATGGTCGATACGGTCGGTGTTAAAGCTCGATGAGCGACGCACCATGCCAAAGACTTCGTAGCCTTTTTCCAAAAGCAATTCAGTCAGAAATGAGCCGTCCTGTCCGGTGATGCCTGTGATAAGAGCGCGTTTTGCCATCGTTGTTTGATCTTCCTTCTTGATTGGTCTTTTATTTCCGTCCGTGCTTTCCGCGTCGCCTCGCAAGATTCGATTGATCGCGGCCAAGACCCGGCCCGTCGTCGCTTGCGATTCGCCTCGCTTTCTGTTTAAGTTCGGACGGCCGGCGGTTTGAGTGCGAATAAGGCCTGTTACCTTAGCCGATGGAGCAATTGAGGGCAAGCGACGAAAGGCTTGCGCCGCATGCGCTCTCAGCTCGTCGCCGCCACTCCAGATTTTTCCGAAATCAATCACCAAAGAGTTCAGAGCGAAACGGATGGACAGTACAACACAAGAGTTTCCTTACAGGCGCGTCACCGTCACGGGCGGCGCAGGTTTTCTCGGTCGCTACGTCGTCGAAGGGCTGAAGAAATTTCCCGGCGTTGAGGTCTTCGTCCCGCGCAGCCGCGACTACAATCTGGTCGATGGCGAACAGGTCAAGCGAATGCTCGACGATTCGCGCCCCGACATCGTTCTGCATCTCGCAGCTGTGGTCGGCGGCATCGGTCACAACCAGAAAAACCCGGGCCGCTTCCTCTACGAAAATCTAATGATGGGGACGCAGTTGATCGAGCAGTCGCGTTTGAAGGGCGTGAAAAAGTTTGTCGCTTTGGGGACGGTCTGCGCCTACCCGAAATTTACGCCCGTGCCCTTCAAAGAGGACGACATCTGGAACGGCTATCCGGAAGAGACCAACGCGCCCTACGGGCTGGCCAAGAAGATGATGCTCGCGCAGGTGCAAGCCTATCGAGATCAATACGGCTTTAACGGCATCTTCCTGCTGCCCGCCAATCTCTACGGGCCGGGCGACAACTTCGATCTTGAGACTTCGCACGTCATTCCGGCGCTGATACGCAAATGCGTCGCCGCCAAACGCGAGGGCAAAGATTATATCGAGGCGTGGGGCACGGGCGACGTGTCGCGCGAATTTCTCTATGCGGAAGACTGCGCCGAAGGCATCCTGCGCGCGGCTGCGGTTTATGACGAGAGCGAGCCTGTCAACATCGGCAACGGGCGCGAAGTTTATATCAACGAGCTGACTGAGCTGATCGCGCGTCTGACAGGGTTTGAGGGCGAGATACGCTGGCAACCCAGCCGACCCAACGGGCAGCCCAAACGACAGCTCGATACGACGCGCGCCTTCGAGAAGTTTGGCTTCCGCGCAAGCGTCTCGCTCGAAGAGGGCTTGCGCCGCACCATCGATTGGTACGAGCAGAACTCGCAGGCGGCCAACGCTTAAATGAAAAGGACGGGCGTCTACGCCCGTCGCGCATTGAACATTTTAGTTGTGAGCGAGGACGTGAAAAAACGCCGGTTTCGTGCCGAGCGCGACTTCGGACTTGTGGTCGGCGCGGTGCTTCTATTGCTCGGCGCTTGGTGGTTCTACCGCGAAAAGTTTCCCGTCGTGCGCCCCTACTTTTTGGCTGTCGGCGGCGCGCTCGTCCTGTTTGGACTCGTGCTGCCGCGCGCCTTGCGGTGGCCGAACCGCGCCTGGATGGCGCTTGCCGAAGCGCTCGGCTATGTGATGACGAGGGTCGTGCTCGCCTTAGTCTATTTTCTTGTCGTCACGCCCATCGGCATTGTCAAGCGCCTGACGGGTTGGGACCCGCTCTCGCGCCGAACGGGGCGCAGCGGCAAGGGCGGAGACGGCAAGGGCGGAGGCAGCTACTGGAGACCATACTCGGGGCGGCAGCAGGACGCGCGCCACTACGAGAAGATGTATTGAAGGGAATTTTAAGTAATCAGGATGTCGAAGATACAAGTCATCAGCGAGCTTTGGCAGTTTATGAAGCAGAACAAAAAGCTCTGGCTCGCGCCCATCATCATCACGCTCGTCCTCATCGGCTTCCTGCTCGCCGTCACCAAAGGCTCAGCGCTCGCACCATTCATCTACACTCTATTTTAAGTGACGAGTAAAGAGTAATGAGTAATGAGTAAAAGCAAATTGTCTTTACTCATCACTCATCACTCATTACTCATCACTCTTTACTATGACAAGCATTCTCGGCATCTCGGCCTTTTATCACGACTCGGCGGCGTGTCTGGTGCGCGACGGCGAGATTGTGGCTGCCGCTCAGGAGGAGCGTTTTACGCGCGTCAAGCACGACCACCGTTTTCCGGCCAACGCGGTGCGTTATTGTTTGAAGGAAGCGGGCATTAGTGCAGATGAGATTGATTACGTCGGTTTTTATGACAAGCCTCTGTTGAAGTTCGACCGTTTGTTGGAGACTTATCTTGATTATGCCCCGGCTGGTTTTCCTTCGTTTCTCAAGGCGATGCCTTTGTGGATGCGCGAGAAGCTCTGGATGCCCGACTTGATTCGTACCGAAATGGCGAAGGCCGAGGGCGCAGAGGATGAAAGGTCTGCAAAGAAGCGCGGGCGCAAATTCGATTTCAAGATTCTCTTCGGCGACCATCACGAAAGCCATGCGGCTTCGGCCTTTTACCCTTCGCCGTTTGAAGAGGCCGCAGTGCTGACGGTTGACGGCGTTGGTGAATGGGCGACGAGTTCAATCGGGGTTGGGCGCGGCAACGAGTTGAAGCTTGTTCAGGAGTTGCGCTTTCCCGATAGTCTCGGCCTGTTGTATTCGGCCTTTACTTATTACACGGGCTTTCGCGTCAATTCGGGCGAATACAAGGTGATGGGTCTTGCGCCTTACGGCGAGCCGCGTTTTGTCCCCGCCATCAAAGAACACTTGCTTGAGATTCACGATGACGGAAGCCTGCGGATGAATCAAAAGTTCTTTAGCTACTCGCAGGGCTTGCGTATGACCAATCGCCGCTTTGACAAAATCTTCGGCGGCCCGCCGCGCAAGGCTGAAACCCATATCACGCAGCGCGAGATGGATCTGGCGCGAAGCATTCAGGCGATCACCGAAGAGGTGATCTTAAAGATGGTCGGCTATGCACATCGGGAGACGAGGCTGCGCCGTCTGTGTATGGCCGGGGGCGTGGCGCTCAACTGTGTAGCCAACGGACGCATACTGCGCGAGTCGCCGTTTGAAGACGTGTGGGTTCAACCGGCGGCGGGCGACGCGGGCGGGGCTGTGGGCATTGCTTTGGCTGTGTGGCATCGCTATCTGGGCAAGCAGCGCACAAGCGCTGAGAGCACGGGAGCGGGGCGCTCACCAAAGAGCGCCGTCAATGGAGACATTACGCCCTACGCCGACGGCA
>CBDUCU010000091.1:0-10657 GCA_965365725.1 uncultured bacterium
GGTTCAGTTCAGGTGTTCAAGGAGCCAACGCATGAGACTGCTGCCCAGCAGGTCTTTCAACCAGACTCACAATAAGCAAGCCTCTTATCTTTCCAGTTGATCGTTCGCCGGTAAATTCGAGCGTTAGGGCGCTCGAATAAGTGTAAAGATGAGCCTTGAAGAAAAAGAGACGGAGATTCTGTTCTCATACGGCACGCTGCAGGATGAGGCGGTTCAACTCGCCACGTTCGGTCGCAGATTGAACGGCAGGCCCGATGCTCTGACCGGATATCGCCTTGAAATGGTTCAGATCAAAGATCAGGGATTTGTTGCGCTCAGCGGCTCTGAGTATCAGCGTACCCTTCTATTCACGGGGATTGATTCGGATGTAGTCGGAGGAGCTATCCTGATGCTCACCAAAGCTGAGTTGGCGCAGGCCGATGCCTACGAGCCCGCCGGTTATGAGCGAATCGTCGTCAGGTTGAAATCAGGGATCAGCGCATGGGTTTATGTGCACACGGTGGAGTAGTCGCAGGAGGCAGCTGCCGCGCCCGACAACGGCGCATGCATTCAACTCGTATAACGTCGCCTCTTATCAATCCTGCGTGCGCGCGGCGGATGATGCCAGGCGTTCGGTCGCTTTTTGATTAGGGCGGATTTGAGAGATAGAATCTGTTTGTGATTGATTTAATTCTTAGGAGGTAAATTATGGGTCGTCAAACAGATGTGGAAAAAACGTACTCGACCAAAGATGTCGTCGCTAAATTACGGCGCTTGGCTGACGCTTTAGAAGAGCAGAAAACCTTTGAGATACAGATTGCCGGTGAGCGCATCTATATCCCGCCATATGCGACGGTTGAATTTGAATATGAGCGTTCCGGTGATGAAGAGGAGGTCGAGATTGAACTAAGGTGGAAACGCCAGTAAATCTGGCGTGTATGATTGGCCTCGACACGCGACCTAACAACTCATTCGACCGAAGCGCGAAAAGCATTAATTTCGTTCGCGAGACTATTGTTGTTATTACGGTTCGTCGCGCACGGTTATTCCCTGCGTCAAATGCGGATTGCCTTGCAGTTGCCAGTCAGGTTGAGATGCTCTGGTGAGAAACTGAAATGTGGATAGTTTGGATTACCATAAGCTTCTCTATATTGATTGTGCTGGCCGTCCTGTTAATCCTTTTACCCGCTTTCAGAACTGCACCTATAAGCGCGCGATTGTTGAGCGCGTCAGGCGTTGCTTTGAGTATTGTAGGTATTAACTTCATCATCAGGTTTTGGGAACCGACCTCAGGACCATATCGCGCTAACGAGTTGTACCCTTATGGTGATCATTTGCATGCTTGGGCGGTCTCGTTTGGCTTCACATGGCTCGCCTTCGGTCTATTGTTTGCAGCCTTAGCGCTATTAGGCTCGCGCGGAGCAAGCCGAGTTGTGTGGGCGGCGCTGCTGGCGGGTTGGCTGCTCTGCTGGTTCCCGCATGGGATAATAGGGCTGGCGTTCGCATGGGCAGGGGGTAATGCTCAGAGTGTAGAAACATATCGTAAGTGGGGATCTGCTCCGCAGGGATTTATACTCCTGCTTTTTAACGCGCTAATGCTTCTGGCTCATTTCGGGTTAAGTATTTCGGGCTTCGCGGCGAAGGCGATTGAATCCCGGCGTGAACGGGCCAGGAATTCAACAGCTATAGCTGACCTTAGGCCATCCTCCTAACATTGACTTACGCCCGACCGCGTTTCAGTTCGAATATCATCGCCCTAAGACAGAACACAAAAGCAGATCTATAAAAAGGAGAAAAAGATGAAGAAATTTTTTGCTGCGCTGCTAATTTTAACTTTCGGCAGTACGGTTCTGGCGCAGAACCGCGCGGGCGTTTACGAATTACATCCGAATCAGACGGTTGAGATTGTCGACAACTCGCGCTCGATAAAATTCGATTTTGGAGCGAGCGCCGGCGATGACGAGCTGAAGTTCCGCGGGACGGCGAAGCTGCTCAGAAGAAATGTTTACGAATATCGAACGATCATTCGCGGCAAAGTCGAAGATTCGGTCTGCCGCATCAGGTTTACTTTTTCGGGCGCGATTTTAACAGTCAAAGAAGACCTCGAATGCACAAACTACCGCTTCCCCATCGTCTCGCTCGATGGCAGATATGAAAAGTTAATCGAATAAGCCAATTTTGGAAGACGAAACTCGATTAAGGTCATAGGAGCGCGTTGATTGCGCTGTAGCGAACAAGTCATCTAAGCCTTCTGCGAGTTAGCAAGCCTCTCATTGAAAACCAGCGTGGCTTCAACGCTCTTGGCGCGGCGGCTATCTTCACCCTTAGATTGCTTGTGCTGTTGGAGAGCCGGTATCATTCGGAAAATGATTCCGAGATTGCTTCACCTTCAAGGAGTAACGAGGGTCAACCGGCACGAAATGATTTCGCGCGTGAAAGAGGCGATTCAACAGGGCGGCGGTGACATACTCGATTTTCACATGTTCTCTAACACGGCAATCTGTATCAACTTTGAAGTCTCACTCGAGAACATTGAGAAGCTGCGTTCTTCACTAATGGCGACGGGCTTGCGTCTGAATCCAGAAAGCCGCGATTTGCTGGCGGGTTGCTGTAACCAGTTGGCGAAGGTTGAAGAGAGTGCCAAAGCCACTGAGGTTAGTGGAGCATTGAATATAACTTTCATCCACAGCGACCCTGACCTGAGGATAGAAGTCCCGCCGATTCCGGGATAGGTTAAGTGTCAAGCATTTTGTGTGTAGAGCGCGTCTTACGGCGTGCCGCTTTTGAGCACCCCGTAAGCGAGATGAAGGAATGCGCGCATGAAGACGGCCTTGACGATCTGCATCTCGCTTTCATAGCTCGCTCAGCTCACCAGTCCAGTCTGCGCTACAATTCCTCTATCGCGCACAGGTTAGAGCTATCGCCGTCGAACTTCCCTTTTAGTTTACTGTAAGTAGTTGCCAGGTCTTCAGGGATGACGCGTGTTTCGCCGACGGTGGTCATAAAGTTAGCATCGCCCGTCCAGCGCGGCATAACGTGTAGATGTAAATGATCGGCCACGCCTGCTCCGGCGGACTGGCCGAGATTCATGCCGAGATTAAAACCGTGTGGATGATAGGTCTCGCGCAGAGCGGTTTGAGCGCGCTTGGCGAGGTCCATCAATTCGTCGGAAGTCTGTTTTGGAAGCAAATCGAGATCGGCAGCATGTTTGTATGGAACAATGAGAAGATGACCGCTGATGTATGGATAGATGTTGAGAACGACGTAATTGTAGAGGGCGCGATGAAGGATGAAATTTGTCGCGTCATCTTCTGGGCGGTCGCGCAAAGTGCAGAAGATGCAGGGCTGCGCGCCGGTCGTTCGCTCCCCGCTCTCCCCTTTTATGTAAGCGTATCGCCAGGGCGTGTAGAGCCTGTCCACGAATTCTCACCAGGCGGGGACCGCCTGAAATCCTTTACATGAGAGGAGGCGTTTGACCGCCGCCGTCAGAATCGCCCCTTCGCACATCGTCGTTGCCGCCAAGCCCTTCATTTGTTGAAGACGATTGAGCATCGTCGCCATCGTCGTAGGAAGTGAAGACAGACTCGGTTGCAGACGAAGAGACGGGCGAACTGTTTGCAGCGCTGATCTCATCGTTGATTAGTTCTTTTAGTTCCTTGCCCGGCTTGAAATAGGGAACGCGCTTGGCAGGAATATCAACCGGATCGCCTGTCTTTGGATTGCGTCCACGCCGCGCGCCCCGCTCGCGGACGCGAAAGCTGCCAAAGCCTCGCAGTTCGATCTTTTCGCCGTGATTGAGCGTTTCGATGATGCTCTCGAAGACAATCTCGACAAGGCGTTCGGCATCTTTCTTCGTCAATTCCGCAGCGCGTGCTACATCCTCGACCAGCTCGGCTTTCGTCATGCTCTTCATTTAACTCTTGTCCTTCTCTGAAAGGGAGAAACTAGAAAAAGCGGACCGCCCGCCGATCCTTGATTTGAAACGCAACCGCATAAATCATTTGGGCCGGCAGTAAGTTATCAAACACGGCCACCTTCTAGCAAGGGGAAATCCCTTCTGCGCCAACAATTTACAGCGCGATAGGTGTGTGCCAAAGCGAAAGCCCCGCGTCGAACTCCTTTTCTCAAGAAGTAGTTTACGCGGGGCCTCTGAGTCTGATTCTTTGAAGGACTATCTAGACTCTAACGGTTCTCGCCTTCTTCTCCGCCACCTTCATTGCCGCGCGAAGATGGAAAGAAGTCGGCCAGCTCGCCGAGACTCGCCATGCCGCCACCGGCCTGCGAAGAATATTGTTTGGTCTCGACGACGGGTTCGTCATGCTTTGCGGCGCGCGCAGAAAGTCCGATCTTTTTCGACTCGGGCTCGATGCGCAGGATGCGGAACTGCAACACGCCGCCGAGTTTGGCTACGTCCTCAGGCTTTTCAACGCGCTCGTCAGAAAGCTCAGAGACATGACATAAACCTTCGAGCCCTTCGGCCAACTCGACAAACGCGCCGAAGTTTGCAAAACGCGTGATCCGGCCTTCGACGAGGTCGCCGGGATGATGTTCGTTGATGAACTTCTCCCAAGCGCTCGGCTCCATGTCTTTAATCGAGAGCGAGAGACGACGATTCTCGGAGTCGATGTTTGTGATGACGGCCTCGATCTCCTGTCCCTTCTTGAGAGCCTCACCCGGATGCTTGATGCGTTTGTTCCAGGAGATATCCGAGACGTGAACAAGTCCGTCGACTCCGTCTTCAATCTCGACGAACGCACCGAAGTCAGTCAGATTGCGCACGCGGCCCTGGACGCGGTCGCCCACGTGATAGCGCGCCTTCAAAGACTCCCAGGGGTTCGCCTGCGTCTGCTTCATACCGAGACTGATGCGTCGCGCGCGCGGGTCAACGCCGAGCACTTCAACTTCGACCGTGTCGCCAACGTTGACGATCTTGCTCGGGTGCTTCATCCGCTTCGACCAGCTCATCTCGGAGACGTGAACGAGCCCTTCAACGCCAGACTCAAGCTCGATAAACGCTCCGTAGTCCGTGACGCTTGCAATCTTGCCCTGCATCCGCATCCCCTGCGGATAGCGCTCGTCAACCGATTCCCAAGGATCTGGAAGAAGTTGTTTGAAACCTAAGGAGACGCGCTCGCGCTCCTTATCAAATTTGAGGACTTTGACCTGCACGGACTCGCCGACGCGAAACATCTCGCCGGGATTCTGTAAGCGTCCCCAAGACATATCGGTGACGTGGAGCAAGCCGTCGATTCCGCCGAGATCGACGAATGCGCCGTAGTCGGTGAGATTCTTAATCTGCCCCTCGACAATAATGCCCTCTTCGAGATGTGAAAGCGTCTCGCCCTTTTTGCCGGCGTTCTGTTCTTCGAGAACCGCTTTGCGTGAGAGTACGACGTTTGAGCGCTTGCGGTTGAGTTTGATGACCATCGCCTCAATCTCTTGACCCCGCAAAGAGTCGAGATTGCGGATGGGGCGCACATCAACCTGTGAACCCGGCAGAAACGCAGCCACGCCGTCGACGTCAACGCGCAAGCCTCCCTTGACGCGTTCAGCAATGCGGCCCTTGACCGAGCGACCTTCGCGGTAGGCATTCTCTAATTCGTCCCACGCGCGCATACGAACCGCATCGGCACGAGAGAGAATGGGCACGCCCTCTTGCGATTCCATGCTCTTGATGAGCACTTCGACTTCGTCGCCGCGCTTGACTGAAAGCGCATCGCCCTCCATAAACTCTTCCGGGTTGACAACGCCTTCGCTCTTAAACCCGAAATCGATGACAACGCCGCGCTCGTTGATGTCAACGACAGTACCGCGCACGACCGAGCCTTCTTGAAAAGCAGCCTGTTCCTGTTCGTATTGATCGAGGATGGCGCCGAAATCGAAGCCGCCGCCCGTCTGGCCTTCGTCATCGTCGTCGTGAGAGGTTTGCTGCGTCGAAGAAGTGTCGGCAGCCGGCGCGGCGGATGCGCCGCTTGAAGTTGTCGCCGCCGTTGGCGCATTTGTCTCAGACGTTTCGGCGCGTTCTGATGCTTGTGACGCGCCAGTCTGATTTGAAGTCTCGTTTGTCTCTTCGCCGCCGGGCGTGTTGTTATCTACGGTTGACATGCAAACTCCTGTCGGGCTATTGCCGAGAATTTGGCGCTGGGATTAAACCGGGACGCGCCACACCGGGTCGCACGTACGTTGAAGCCAATGGGTGAGAAGTGCCACACGCAGTTTTTGGCTTCCAACGTTCGTTCAAAAATTTCTGGTGATCGACGAGAGGCGAAAGATTTAAGGCGGGGGATCGAGAGACCGTTTGAACGAAAGTTTCCGTCAGTCAAAAGTTTCGGTTTACCTCGTGCCTTTGGATCACCCGCGTGATCCGCCAATCACCGGCCAATTTTTCGACCAGATAGGCAGGCAATTTACAATCCTTAATAACTGCGTGTCAAGGCGTTAGCGGAAGGCAAAAGGTAAAAGGCAAAAGGTAAAAGTGGAAGAGAAAGCTACTCTTCTTACTTTTACCTTTTGCCTTTTTACTTTTTCCCTTTGCACTAATTTCCGGCGGTCGCCGCGCCGCGCCGCGCGACATAAACGCCAGCCGAGTGTGAGCCGATAAACAACCGCGTCGAATCCGTCGGATCGAAGGCAAGCGACCAGACGCGTCGGCTTGGCAGTTGTGGGTCGATGCGTTGCCAGGTCATACCTGCATCGGTCGAGCGAAAAACGCCGCCGCCTTCACGCGTCGAGGTTGTGCGCCCGTCGCGCTCGTAAGCATTGCCGACGTAAATCTCGTTTGTGTTTTCCGGATTGATAAGCACGCTGGTAAAGCTGCCCAAAGGCAGATTGCCGCCGCGACGCAGCCACTTGTTGCCGCCATCGTGTGAGACATAAAAGGTTTGAGTCGTGCCGACATAAACATGGCTCTCACGCTTCGGATCCTGCTCGACAACGTTGACGGGCGCGTCTGCGGGGATGCCTCTCACCTGTTGCCAACTCTTCCCACCATCGCGCGTGACGAGCACACCGGATTTGGCAGTACCCACATAGATCACTTCGCTTGTGCGCGGGCTGACCGATATACAAAGCGTGCGCGACAGATCACCCGAATCCAAGTTGTTTCCAAAGAGAACTCTCTCCCAACCCTTCAGTGGATCAAAGGTGCGGTAGAGACCAACATTTGTCGCTGCGAGCATACCAGGCCGCCCGTCGCGTTCGTCGAAGATATGCGCGAGCGCGTTGATCGTCATGTTGTCGGTGAGAAAGACCGGCGCGGATTGAAGTGCTTGGGCCGAGCCGCCTGCCGACTGCATGCCGCCGCCGAGTCCGAGCGCCGTCAGTGTAACAACGTCGAGCGCACCCGACTGCGGGATGGCCTTGTCAGCCTGAAATTTGCGAAGCGCTGCGACCGTGCGTGTACCGGCCACCCCGTCAGGCGTACCCACTTCGTAGCCCAGCGCGTTGAGTGCAGCCTGCGCTTGCTTCGTCAACTCTTTCTGATCGGGAGCGTTTGTCTTTTGCGTCTTTGCTGTGGCGACAGCAGTCGCCTTCCCTCGCTTGCCCTTTGTGCGTGGCTGCGACTTCGATTTCGGAGGAGTGACCGGAGACCACGTCGCCCCACGATCTGCCGAGCGATAGATGCCGTAGTTTGTTCCGAGATAGATGAGGTTCGGATCCTTGCGATCTTGAAGAATCGCGTAAGAGATAAGACGGTTCGGCATATTGCGCGTCGAGAGCCGCCAGGTCACGCCGCCGTCGTCGCTCACATAAAAATATCCGCCGCCCGTCGCCGTATTGATCGTCGTGGCGTAGATGCGATTTGGCCGCTCGCTGTCGGGCAGGACGAAATAGGCTCGGCGACCCGAGTAGCCGTCGTTTGACGGAGCGAAATTTTTGCCGCCGTCACGCGAGACCATTACGCCATAGTTGTTCGTGCCGATATAGACGGTCTGCGGGTTCTTCGGATGAACGGCAATGGCATTGACCTCAAAGTTCTGTCTATTCGTCGTTACACGCCAATCGTTTCCACCGTTTTGCGAAAGCCAGAAGCCTTCGGTCGTGCCTGCATAGACTGCCGAAGGGACGGCAGGATTTTGCAGGATCGCGCGCGTGCGACGCGATTGCGATGGAATGCCGTTGACCTTGCGCCAGAGCGCACCGGCATTTCGCGTCTCGTAGATTCCACTGCATGCCGACATGATGACGTGATCCGGATCAGTCTCATCGATCTCGATGGCGAAGATGTCCGAGTCATCGATGATGCCGTTCTTCGTGATGTTCCAGGTATTGCCGCCGTCGGTCGTCTTATACGGCAGATACCAGGTGCCCGCGTAGATAACATTCGAATCGCGCGGATCGACGGCGAGAGATTCAACATTGACGAGACCGGGCGTAGCTGAAGTCTGAAATTGCTCCCACGAATCGCCGGAATCCTTTGAGCGGAACACGCCGCGATTTGTGCCGGCAATCAACATGTCAGGATCTTTGCTCGATTGTGTGAGCGCATGCACGGCTTCATTCTTAAACTCGGAAGCCTCTTTCCAGGATGCGCCGCCGTCCTTTGATTTGAAGAAGCCGCCCGGCTCTTTATGTCTGTGCGCGGCGGCATAGATGATGTTTG
This sequence comes from uncultured bacterium, assembly GCA_965365725.1. Lineage (GTDB taxonomy): Bacteria > Acidobacteriota > Blastocatellia > Pyrinomonadales > Pyrinomonadaceae > DASQDT01. The sequence goes on from CBDUCU010000091.1 coordinate 8,582, forward strand.
AATCGCGCGGATCAACGATCAGATGGTCGATATACAGACCCGGACGATTAAACCCTTTGAGACGCGTCCACGTCGCGCCGCCGTCGGTCGAAGCATAAATCTGACCGTCGATAGTGCCGAAGTACAGGCGCTGTGCGTCCTGCGGATCAATCACAAGCGAGCGCACATCACCGCCCATCGGCCCGGTGACCTGCCAGTCCATAACGCGCTCCGCTTCGGTCTCAGTTGAATCATCCAAAGCGGCTGCGAGCGCACCCAAGCCGTTGATACTTGTCACAGCTAGAGCAATGGCAAAGAAGAATCGGAAAAAATTTTTCATCATGCGAATCATCGTCGGGAAAGCCAACCTCTCAAACAAATCCGTACACGCCGTCAGACAGGCGCGCCAATAATTATCTCTATCAAAAGGGGGTTTGGCAAAACTCGCTAGAGGAGAGCGTGCGACCGCGTGTTTGATGCGCGGGCGGCAAAAGCCAGTTGCATTTGAAGCGATTGTTTGCGGCAAATCATAGTAGCCGGTAAAGAACGAAGCGGGCGATGCTTCCGGTAAGAAACATCGCCCGCGTTCGGAATAGGGTCGCGCCTTTTACCGCACGGCGCGAGCGTTACTGTTTATTCGCGGCCACGACGCGGGCGGCGCGAACGACGCGGGCTCGTGGTCTGAACTTCGCTCGGATCGACGGTTGCAGATGCAGTCGGCGGAGTTGCGCCTGTCGGTACAACCCAAAGCTCGACCGTCAACTCTTCGCGGAAGCCGCCGTCAAGTGTGACAACGCGCGAAGCATCGATCTGTCGTTCATTGACGAGATAGTTCTTAGCGCGGTCGCAACGTGCCTGAGCCTCACCCGTACGGCCACGACGGCCGCCGTAGCAGATGATGTAGCCCTGCGCACCCGGATCGTTCTGGAGCGCAATAGCGTAGTTGTCAAGGCGTGCCTTCTCGTCGTTGAAGCGAATGTTGCCATACTCATCAACTCTCGACGGTGTCGACTGTTGTGGCAAGCTCGTCGTGCATGAATCAGATGACGAGCAAGACCTATCATAGCCGCCGACATCGACCGTTGCTGTAACGGTTGTGTTCCCCGGCAAGCCGGTCGTATCAACGGTGATCGAGCTTGTGCCCTGACCGCTTGAAATCGTACCTGCCGAAACCGTCCAGTTAAAGGTCGGTGTGACGTTTGTGTCGCCGCCGCTCACGCTGGCCGTGAAGGTGATGGGATCGCCCGGCCTGACGTTATCGGGGCAACTCACATCAATCGTCGGACATGGTGCTGGTGTCGGAGCTGGCGTTATGCAGTCGCAACGCTCGACCGTGATTGTCGTCTCCTGGAAAGCGATGCAACCACAGCCATCGTCAACCTCAACCGTGACGGTATATGTGCCCGGTGCTGCGCCCGAAAGATCGAGCGTCGCGTTCGGTCCATCACCGACGATGCGGCCACCGTTGGTTGAGAACGTATAGAGCAGCGTATCGCCATCCGGGTCAGTTGCCTGAGCAGAGAGCCTCACGCTCGTATCGCCGGTCGTCGGCGTGCAGCTCGGATTAGGAATCTGCCCCTCGCCGCACTGAGCCGGAAGAACAACCCTTGAGGACGAAGCTGAGAGCGTCACGACGGGCGGCTGATTGGGCAGCACCGCCGGAGCGCGCTCGTTGCGATGTCCGGCAAAGAGCTGAACGCCGAAACCGTGTGGATCGTCTGACTGCTGGAAGCCGACCGGGAAGTTCGCATCTCCGTTAAAGAGGCGCTCACCCTGCTGATTGAGATGCGCGCGATACCAAACGCTCATACCCCACCAACGCGCCGGGAAGATGCGCACGCCGCCGAGGAAGTCAATCGGATTATTCTCGAAAGAGTTTGGCGTTCTGCCGCCGACATAGCGAATCGACTTCATCTCGACGATTGGCTGGAAGTGCTTATTGATCGGGAAGTCGATGCCGATGCCCGCAATAAACTCGTCAGGACGGTCAAGCAATGTTACGTCGCCGCCACCGAAGGCATTCGACTTCGGATTGCTATTGAAGAAATAGGCGAAGTTGGCTGCCATATGAACCGAACGGCTCAAACGGCCGCCGAC
>CBDUCU010000092.1:0-10632 GCA_965365725.1 uncultured bacterium
GACGGCGCGCGTCTCTTCAAATGAAGCCATCAACCCGCAGATCACAGCCGGGACAACCAACATTTACGAGATTGCCACGCGCCTCGACGGTAATCTTTTGTACCCGCCTCTGCTTTTTGCGGGCGCGGCGATGCTTCTCATCGGCTTCGGATTTAAGATTGCGACCGCTCCGTTTCACGTCTGGACACCGGACGTTTACGAGGGCGCGCCAACGCCCGTCACAGCTTTTATGGCGGCAGGGCCGAAGGCAGCAGGGTTCGCTTCGTTCATGCGCGTCTTTCTGTTCGCCTTTCCTTTCGTCGCGGTCGCAGGCTCGCGGCCCGGTATTGCCGCAATGATGCACGAAGCATGGCTCGGCGCACTTGCGCTGATGGCCGTGCTGACGATGACGGTCGGCAACGTCGTCGCGCTCGTCCAGAACAACGTCAAGCGCATGCTCGCCTATTCTTCAATCGCGCACGCGGGCTATGCGCTCGTCGGATTTGTCGCCGCAGGCGCAGCCGACAGCGATGCCGGGAGACAGTCGGCCATTGCCGCCGTCGTCTTTTACCTGCTCGCTTACGCCGTGATGAATCTCGGAGCTTTTGCCGTCGTCACGCTCATTGCGCGACAGGGCGACCGCCGCACGGATGTTGAAGACTATCGCGGCATCGGTTTTTCTTCGCCGGGTCTGGCCTTTGCGTTGACGGTTTTTCTTTTGAGCCTGTTAGGAATTCCGTTGACCGCAGGCTTTATGGGGAAGATTGTCGTCTTCCGCGAGGCAGTCGATCAGGGCTATGTGTGGCTCGTCGTCGTCGGCGTGCTCAATACGGCCATTTCCGTCTATTACTATCTGCGGCTCATCGTCGTTATGTTTTTCCGCGAGCGCACAACCGAATGGCAAGCGCCGCGCGTGCCCGCAGAGATTGCCATCGCGCTTGTCTTGACGGTCGCAGGGGTCTTTTATCTCGGCCTCTTCCCCGGCCAACTACTCGACGCGATTCGCTCGACGGGGCCGGCTGCTGTCAGCCTCTTAAAATAGAACGTTTCCGGCTTTTCTTTTCCGCTCTTTGCAATTCCTTAGCGTTCTTTGCGCTACCAATTCAACCATTCGTCAGGCAAAGAACGCCAAGCACACGCAAAGAATTATTCATCTGACTTTAGGCCACGATCTCCTGGGAGCGTAACAATGACGGTCAATGCTGTGCGACGCTCTACCGACAAGCCCGAGAGGTCAAAGCCGCAGACGACTGAAGAGACGGCGTTGCGCATCGCATCCGAACTCGGAGAAAGCTGGCTTCCCATTCTTTACCGCGAGCGCATCAGAAGTCTGCGCACGCGCTCTCACAAAGTTTTCCCGGCGACCAAGGGTGCATCCGTCGAAGTTCAGCACACGCTTTTAGGAATCGAGCTAAAAGTCGGACGTAAGCGACAGCAGTGTCCAGACCTTTCGACGGCCCGGTATCTCGCGGTCTTCGCACGCGTCGGCTGTTCGGAGGTCGCCGTCCCTTACGACATCACGCGCATCTCTCAGCTCGCCGACGAGCTTGAATCTTCATGGCAGCGCATGCTCCTTCTTGCGGCGCATCTGACTGCGGAACGCAGCCGCCCGTTTCAGATGCGCGTCCGCACGCTGCTCGTCAACCGTATCCGGCGCGAAATCGAAGAGACGGGCGCGGGCGCAGCCGTTCCCGAATTTAATCAGAACACAAAACAGCGCCGACGGACTGTGCAAGGCGCGTGAGGAAGTTGTAAACTATTTCCGGGATGATGCAGGAACCGAACGAGCCAGCACGAATCGACCAGCCGGAACCGCTACCTTTTCCATTCAACCAGCGACCCTTCTGCCGGTACGAGAGCATCGAAAAACGGATCGACGAAGCGAAAGTCCTCGTCGTCAACAACCTCCTGTGCGAGGAGCGTTATGTTTCGGACGTGGCGCGCACCGAGCTTGGCAAGAATCTGAAAGCTCAGGTCAAGCGCGAAGACTATCTTTCCTGCCTCGCCATCGACAACATCCTCGGCAACATCAAACGGCTCGTCCGCCATCCCGAAATGGAGGTCGTGCACGTTTCGCAAGTCGAGAGCGCATCGCGCGAATTTCAGCCCGACGCAATCGTCCTTTCCGGCACGCTCTCCGATTTCGATTATTACCACCCAATGATCGTTGAGGATTTTGGTCGGTTCGTTCGCTCGACACGAATTCCCATTCTCGGCATCTGCGGCGGCCATCAACTCGTCGGTCTCGGTTTCGGAGCGCGCGTCGTCACGCTCGACAATGAGGAGCCAAGCGCGCGTCGCACGGGCCGACGATTCGAGTATCAATACCGCTTTATCAAAATCACCGCGCCCGACGACCCTATCTTTCGAGGCATCAACGACGACTCGTCGAACGTGTGGCAAGAATATACGACCGAAGGTCTGATTCTTCGCGTCTGGCAAAACCACGGCCTACAACTCGACCGCGTACCCGAAGGCTTTCGCCTTCTCGCCACCTCGTATCTCTGCCGCAATCAGATGATGGTGCGTCGCGAAGAAGGCCAGATGATCTACGCCGTCCAGTTTCATCTGGAAAAATCATTTCAGGATTTGAGCCGCACTGCGCGTCGTCGCGTCAATCCAAACCTTGCGCCCGAAGAGCGTAAACGTCTCCTGCGAGAAGAGGCCGAGAGCCGCACGCGATGGGAGCATCAAAACGAATCGCGCGACGGTCGGGTCATCTTCGAAAACTTCCTGCACGAAGCCATCAAGCACAAAAACTTAACTCGTTAACTCAGTTTTCCCTCACCCCTTATCAACTCACAAATGCTCTCGATTGCATGTCAGAGAATTTAACGATAGAAGCGCGGCAGAAAGTGTTTGTTTAGCGAAGTGTGTTTTCTTAGGGCGTAGCTGTAAATCGGCGCTTCCCTATAACTGAAGTTTGCTCTAAGCACTTGAGCAAAAGTTTTCCGGCGCTGGCATCGAAGAAAGACGGGAACTTTTTGTCGCTTCTGTTTTTGCCCTTTACCTTTTTACTATTGCCTTCGTGATTAGTTGTGAGTTTTGATCGAGAGCGACGTTAGATATTCGGGATCGCGCCCCTGTACGATGACAAAATAGCCCGGACGCTTCGCCTTCGGCTTCACATCCCAGATATAGCGGTAACTGCCCGGAGCGTTTTCGGCGCGCGCGCTCTTGATCGATGCAACGTCGTTATAGCGCATTCGCCGACCGCCTTCGCGCGCAATCGCCGTCACATAACGCACCTTAAAATCCGCGTCGTATCCGATAAGCGCTGAAGAAAAACGCGTGTCGCCTTCAAGCGTCCAAACCTCTTGGCGTTTTCGCTCTTCTCTCTCCATGCGGCCCATCTTCTGCAAGCGTCGATGAGTCTCGTCGCGGCTCATCCCGATGCGCAAACCCAACACCTCGCCGCGTGGAGTCTTCGCTTGCGCAACCGACGCGAACAAAAGCATTAAGACAAACAACAGTCCAAGCGTTGAAAGTTTTTTTTGCATAGACTTTCCCTTCTCGTTTATCAGGATAATTCGTGACGCTCACCTTCCCGCATATTCTCTCTTTGCGTAAAGAACCAAATCGACACCGGGGCGGAGTTGATATGTGCCCCCGACTTTGCGATGCGTCGCCGCCAGCCGGTCGCGTAAAAGTGCGTCCTGTGTCAGATTGCCGACGATGATGGCTGATTGTGGCGCATCCGCAGGTATCTGTCCGTAGTAACCGACGCTTCTGTATTCGTTCAAATACCAGGGCAGAGGCCAGTAGCTATCCGCTCCAGGGCCCTGTGATGCGACGACAATTCGTGTATCAGTCGCCGTTCCGGCACGCTCCGAGATTGCGTCGATCTCTTTGACCAGCGCATTGAAATCGCGCCGTGTGTGCGAATAGACATAAGGGTAACGGTCGTTGTCATACTCGCGGAAGTTTAGAACGAGTGTTTGATAGAGACTGATTGAAATTGCGAGAGTCACGAGCAGCGCGGCGGGCAGGCGCGACCTTCTCCCGTTCCACGCATAGACGTTTGAGACGGCATAGCCCGCGACAATCGACATCGGGACGGTAAAGCTTAAGACCAACCAAGGGGTTTTGTACTTAACAAGCGAGTATGCGGCCATCATCCCAAACGCCCACGCGCCCGCAAAGATGGCGAAACGATTGCGACCCAACCAGAGCGCAACGGCTGAGCCTAGCGCGCCGAGCAAAAGAATCGGCGCTTCCTCATCCAGGAGCCACTTCAGATACATATACCAGGGCTTGCCGTGAAACTCGCTCGTCCCGGTCTTCGACCAAATTTTGAGCGCCTGCAAAGAATCCGTCACGCCCTTCGGGTTGTTGAAGAAAGACGAATAGAAGACGACGTTGACAAAAATAAAGACCGCGACACCCGCAACCAATAGCATTTGCAGACGCGACCATCCGCCGACACGCGCAATTATACCGCCGCTCTCATCTAACATCTCCGAACCACCGGCGCGCGCCCGCGCACTCAAAGATGCAGGCGCATTTTTTTTGTCTCCGTGCAGGTACATGACCCAACCGCGCCCGATGAGCGCGGCCAGCACCAGCACACCGGCAGAGATAAACGCCGTCTCTTTTGTAGCGAACATTAAGGCGGTCGATACAGCGGCAAGAAAAAGATAGAGAGCGCGGTCGCCCTCGTAAATTGTCCAGACAACTAACGCACACACAAACAGTAGAGCCGCTCCAAAAACCACCAACACCTTCATGCTCCCGAACGACTGCGGATAAAGCGCGACGACAAGCGCCAGCGCGGCAGACAAAACCGCACACGCTGCGCCGATGATCCCATTCGTTGGATTTGAAATGTCAACCGGTCTCTCTTCATAAAATTTCAAAGCTGCAACAACGATGCCCACCGTAAAGAAGACGAACATCATCTCGTGTATAAAGTAGCGCGAGTAATAGACCGCGCCGGGCGAGACTGCGAGCAGGGCGGCTGCCGTCAATGCAGCAATTGTGCCGACGTATCTACGCAAATAGAGCACAAGCGCAACCGTGCCCAAGCCGAAAATGACTGGAACGAGCCTCACCGCCCACGTCTTCAAACCAAAGGCCAAGGTGAACGGCAGCGCAAAATAGTAGAGCGTCGGCCCATGATAGTTGTCCGGCTGATAAACGTATTCCCATCTCTTGACGAGGTTTGTTAGAAAGAAACCGTTTACGCCCTCGTCATGGTGCATCGGCTTTAGTTCTGGTGCATAGAGACGAAGCGCGGCGGCGACGGCAAGGATGATGATGCACGACACAAGCCAGAATTTTTGTGAGACTTCAAACGTCTCCGGCGCGTCGACCGCATAATCCTTTGTGCCTGCAGCCTTGAGAACCGAGCCTGTTTTCTTCTTCTTACTGCGACGTTTTGTAGAGACTGTAGCCACCCGCTTCTCCGACCTTCCTGTAGCGTTGCAAAAAAGCTTCGTTGACGAAGGCGCGCATCCGCGCCATATCTCCGCCCTGACGTTCAAGCGGCCCGACGACGATGTAATCTACTCCGTACTTACCGATCAACGCCTCAGCATCCGCGCCGCCCGAATATATGCGCACAACGTCGCGCTCGCGCCCCGCAAATTCAAGCCCGTGCGAGCCGAGATGCCCCGCGTAGCCCATCAGTGAACGTCTGCCCGTCAAATAAACTGGGTGATTATACGTCGGCGCGTGAAGAATCAATGAGCGCGGCGCGGTCTCGCGTTTGACCAACTCTGCAAAACGCACGCCGTCCTGCGTAAAGATGTTCTGCCGCATCGCTCCCGACGCAACGCGCCACACGTCGAGCGCGCCTGCAAGTGTGACGGCAACGAGCAAGGCAAGCGCCGACGCGCGCGCCGCAACGCCGAGTTTCCACAAACGCGCGAGTAACAATGCGACGAGCGGCGCTGAAGCGATCCACCAGTAGAAAAGAATCTTGATGTTGTCCCAAATCCAGGGCGACAGTCTAAAAAGATTCGGCACGATAAAACAGAGCGCAAACGGAATCCAGAACAACAAGAGTCTTCTTGAGACGACTGGCGCACGCCCGCGCCAAGCCATAGCGGCGACAAGCAAAGGAATAAAAAGCCCCGTGTTCTTCAACCAGAATACGATGATCGATTGCGTCCCGCGATCCCAACCCACTTGCCAACCGAAAAAGCTCGCCGCCTGCACATCCGATTTATAAGTCGCCCATAACATCTGCGGTACGGCGACGACCATCGCCCCCGCAAAAAACGCCGCCCACTCTTTCCAACGCGGAAGAAAGAAACTTTTCGCCTCGCCGTCAACCTCTGTCCAAGGCCAACGCAAACAAAACAGCACGGCGAGACACGCGCCCATCAACATCAACACGACAAAGCTATGCGCATGGACAAGCGGCAGCAGACCAGCAATCGCGCCCGCAATCAGCATCGGCATCAATGCCTGCGACGCAGACGGCTCTTCCACGTCTCCGGCAGAAATTTCCGCACGATCTTTTTTTCCTTTGAGACGCGCCGCCCCACCGTCATCTTTTCGCGCGCGCCTCGCTTTTCTTTTCCCTACTGCCCTCGCCTGTCCATCAATTCTTTCTTCATCAATCTCTTTCTCATTCTCATTCTCAAAAACTCCCGCCGTACGCTCCCACCAGACAGTCCAAACGATAAGCGCGATTGGAAACCCGAGCAGAAGCCCGCGTTGCGGCACAAGAAGCATTACGACCGCATTGCCCCATTTGTAAGCCTCGCCCGCCATCGTGTAATAACTCGTCAAATTGCCGAGCGACTCAAGCACTCCGCGCCCGCTCGAAGCGGCCTCCGTAAAGAAACGCCAGAAGCCAAGCCCGCCGTTAAAAAGCACGATGATGGGCGTGATCAGCGCAGCCGTGCGGTTGCGCGTCAACACAAACGACCAGCGAAAAAGCAGACCGACGAACGATAGAGCGAGCAGGAAGTTCTGCCAGAACATCGCCGCTTCAAGCGACGCTCCGGCGCGCATGAAAATCGCAGTCAAAAAGTCTGCGAGAAAAGGATACGTCAGACGCGCGCCCGCAAATTCCGGATGCTCGGGTGGAAAATTTTCCCCCTCGACAAAGCCCGTAATGATTCCGATATGAAACGGCAAATCACCAAGATTGTTGTCAAGCCCCGTAAAAACTCCTTCCGGCGTTTCAAACATCGCCTGTGCAAAGACCCACCAGCACAACACCATCGTTGCCACAAAAAAGAGAAGCACCTCCGTCCCCTTACGAAACGTCAACGCATCTCTAACATCACGCACCATCGCGCGCGCGTCCCGAATCACACGCGCACGCTCGCTCTCGCGCAGAAGCCGCAATAACGGCAGCGCGACAAATGCTCCTGCAACCAGTAGCGAACCCGCATTCAGCCCTACAAAGGAAGCAATCACAAATCCGACAAGCGCAAGCGAAGCAAACCCTGTGCACACGCCCGCGCACAGCCGTGCCAGCAACGGCGCACGTGCGTCATACAGATATGTGAACATTGTGCCGCCGGCGATGGCGGCAAGCGCAAGCAAAAATGCAACCGGCATAATCTTGTGTCGTTAGAGGCTGAGCTACTGTCTGAGCCGTGCGCTGTCTCTCCTTAGACCATTTATATTAGTCTCGCGCAGGTCGTGCGATTATACGCGAACACGCGCGCGTGTTGGCAAAGCGCGCCGCCGCCCACGCTGGACAATCAGCGAATCAGAGTGCTTAGATGTCAACAGCTTTCTAACATTTAACGTCAGACATCTGATTACTGGAGTCATCATGCTTCGCGCAGGAATCGTCGGGCTGCCGAACGTCGGCAAGTCCACACTCTTTAACGCGCTGACGGCGCAGACCTCAGCGCTTGCGGCCAACTATCCCTTCGCCACCATTGAGCCGAACGTCGGCGTTGTGCCAGTCCCGGACGAGCGGCTTGAGCCTCTGGCCAAGATCGTCAAGACAAATACAATTGTCCCGGCGACGGTCGAGTTTCTCGATATCGCTGGTCTCGTGCGCGGCGCATCAAAAGGCGAAGGCTTGGGCAATCAGTTCCTCGCAAACATTCGCGAGACCGACGCGGTCGTGCAGGTCGTCCGATGCTTCGAGGATGAAAACATCATCCACGTCGAAGGCTCTATCGATCCGCGCCGCGACATCGAAACGATTCAGATTGAGCTTGCCTTAGCCGATCTCTCATCAATCGAGCGGCGACGCGAGCGCGCGCAAAAGACCGCCAAGAGCGGCGACAAACAGGCAAAAGCCGAGATAGATGTCATCGACAAGCTGCTGGCTATTCTGTCAGAAGGCAAGCCTGCGCGCGTCGCCGATTTGACCGACGATGAGCGCAATGTCGCACGCGGCCTTTTCCTTCTAACGACGAAGCCCACGATCTTTGCCGCCAACGTCGATGAAGCCGCGCTTGCTGACCCTGATTCAAACCCACACGTCCGCACAGTGCGCGAGATTGCTTCGGCGGAAGGCGCGGAAGTGGTCGTCATCTGCGCGCATCTAGAAGCTGAACTGGTCGCGCTCGCACCTGAAGAACGCAGAGACTATCTACAATCACTCGGAGTTGAAAGTAGTGGTGTCGGCGAGTTAATCAAGAGCGCATATCGTTTGCTCGGTTTGATGTCGTTCCTGACGGCAGGCGAAAAAGAGGTGCGTGCATGGACGATCCCGCAAGGCACACGCGCGCCGCAGGCTGCTGGCACGATTCACACCGACATCGAGCGCGGTTTTATTCGTGCTGAAGTCGTTTCTTACGACGAACTCTTACGCGTCGGCTCTTACGCTGCCGCGCGCGAGCAGGGGATTTTGAGGCTTGAGGGTAAGGAATATGTGATGCGCGAGGGCGACGTTGTTCATTTTCGTTTCAACGTCTGAAGTTTTTTTTCCAAAAGATAATCGCGGCATCCGCAATGCAAAGGCGGATGCCGCGATTATCTTTTTTGCCATGCGTTAGCGCATCAAAGCGCGAATGCCGACGAGTATCAGATAGCCGATTGCAAGTACGACTGCAATTTTGATGAGCGCGACAGTGATGTTGATGATTCCGCTGAGGACGACACCAGCAGCGGCAAATACAAGCGGCACACCGACGGCGAGCACAAAGATTCCGAGAAGAATGATTCCGACAATTCGCATCATATCTTTAACGTCTTTCATAATTTCACCTCGTTCCAACTTATCGCGCCGCATCCTGCAAAACTTGCGCCGGATGTCGGCACGCCACTCTATACGAAGACCGTCGCAACCACGTTCCACCAAGATTTTACACTTAACTTCAGTTTTTTATCTCGATTGACATTCTCCAAAAAAGTCTCATTAATTCTTGATTTCCATGTCAGTTTTGTATCCCAATAAACGAGACGGCGCAGAGAAATTCTCATCTCAAATTTGAGACCTCTAATCGCTAAATGTGTCTGCTGGGTTCTTTGCGCTTCCGTATCCTCTTTGTAAAAACTTGGCATTAATTTGATACGAGAACAATAGAGCGATACTGTTTGTAAGCAGCTACAACGGATCAGGCTTGTCTCATGTTATGCTTTTACGTGAAGGGATTTATTGGTATGCCGCGTCGCAAAGAAGCAAGCCTTTTTGAAGAGCCTGAAGAGACCGGCTCTGATACGCCGGACGCACACGCGCCGCTCGCCGAGCGCATGCGTCCGCGCACACTCGAAGAATTTGTCGGACAGCACCACCTCATCGGCGAAGGGCGTGTGCTGCGCCGATTGCTTGAGGGCGACGCGAAGCTTCCCTCGATTGTTCTCTGGGGCGGCCCCGGCACAGGCAAGACAACGCTTGCGCGTTTGCTTGCCGCTCGCACTGACGCACATTTCATACAACTCTCCGCCGTCTTCTCGGGCGTTAAAGACGTGCGTGCAGCCATCGGCGAGGCGCGCGAAGAGCGCAGGCGTGGTCGTCGCACAGTCCTTTTTATTGACGAGATACATCGCTTCAACAAAGCGCAGCAGGATGCACTTTTGCCTGCGGTAGAAGACGGCACAGTTATTCTTATCGGAGCGACGACCGAAAATCCTTCGTTTGAAGTAATCGGCGCGCTGCTCTCTCGGACGCGCGTTCTTACCCTTGAATCGCTCACGCAAGAGAACGTCGAAGCCATTCTCCGGCGCGCGCTCGGCGATGCGGAGCGCGGCCTTGCGCCTCTGAAACCTGAGCTCTCAGACGAACTCATCGAACGGCTGGCTCGCGCATCGGGTGGAGACGCGCGCGTCGCGCTCTCTGCGCTCGAAGCCGCCGTCGAAGCAACGCCGCCCGATAAAAGCGGCCTGCGCATTGTCAACGAAGACACGATTGCCGAAGCGTTGGGCCGCGCGCGCTACGCCTACGACAAAGGCGGCGAGGAGCACTACAATCTCGCCTCCGCGCTCATCAAGTCTCTGCGCAACTCCGATGTCAACGCCGCGCTCTACTGGCTCGCGCGTCTGATCGAAGGCGGCGCAGACCCCGTTTTTATCGCGCGCCGTCTGTGCATCCTTGCTTCAGAAGATATTGGCCTTGCAGATCCGCGCGCCATCGAGCAGGCCGCCGCCGCCGCGCAGATCACAGAGCTAATCGGTCTGCCCGAAGCACTCTATCCGCTCTCGCAGGCGACCATCTATCTTGCACGCGCTCCCAAATCAAACGCGGTCAAGCGCGCATACATGGCTGCCTCAGAAGACGCTTCTGAAACCGCT
>CBDUCU010000093.1:0-10569 GCA_965365725.1 uncultured bacterium
TGCAGGGCGGCAACAGCTACCTACGCCCACAGGGGCGCAGCTATCAGAGGGCTTCGGTGGGTGGACGCAGCGCGCTGGCGATGCCGCTTGCGGGCCGCTCGCCTTTGACCAATCAAAATGAGCAGGTGGTCGTCTATACAGCGCTTCTGCGCGACGGACAGCTCTTTTACATGTTGACGGTCGCTCCGCAGAACGACTATAACGCATTCGACCGCGCGTTCCGCGCGATGCTCAATTCGGTTCAGCTGAACGATTAAGGGTTGGTCTAATTTCTGTCCTCAACCCATGAAGCGAAGAGCCTCTCTGACTCACAGGCTCTTCGCTTTTTAACTTTTGTGAAGGGGGAAATGTTTCGTGGCAAGAGGCTGGGAGAGTAAGGCAGTCGAAGATCAGATCAACGAAGTGGGGACGAGAAGAGTTGCTGAGCGCGATATTCCTTATAACTCTTCACCCGTCGTTCGCGAGAGAATGGAGCGCCTCAAGGCGCTTGAACTATCACGCGCGCGCACACTCGAACAACTTCATCGCGCCGCGCACAGCCGCCATCGAGAGATGCTCGAACGAACTCTGGCTGCGCTCGAACGAGATATCAACGAGCTGAGTTGACCATTGCTTCGGCAAGAGAGAATCAAATCAACAAATTTTTGTTCCGCATTCCGGGCAGAAGTTGATGGAAACTTCGGGCCGGTGCCCGCATGACGGGCAAGCCGCCGGAGCGGGTTTGAGCGGCGCTCCGCATTCGGGACAAAATTTCGCCTCGCCCATTTCTGCGTCGCAATCGGAACAACGCATGGACAGAGCCTCGTCGCCTTGCGCGGAGGCGTGTGTGTGTTCATCGGATGGTTTTTCACTCATCGTTTTTGGCCTCCTGCCAGAGCGCTTCCATCTCGTCCAGAGTCGCTGACCCCAACTCACGCCCGCGCTTTCCAAGACCACGCTCAACGTGTCGAAAGCGACGACGGAATTTGCGATTGGTCAGCTTAAGAGCCGCTTCAGGTTCTATCTGCAAATGGCGTGCGATATTTGCGACAGCAAAGAAAACATCGCCCAACTCCTGGCGCAACCGAACGTCGTCACGCTCATTTTGCGAAGCGCTTTGTGCGGCCCCGTCCAAGTCTTTTTGCTGCGCCTCATTATGTTCTTTAATCGCCGCGCGAAGCTCTTCGATCTCCTCATGGAGTTTGGCAAAGATGTCTTCAATGTTTTGCCAGTCGAATCCGACGCGCGCGGCCTTCGTCGATAGTTGATGCGCCTCCATCAAAGCGGGCAGTTTGGACGACACGCCGTCGAGAAGAGACGAGTCGGCGGCTTCGACCCTTTTACCGGCAGCGCGTTTCTCTTCAGCCTTCATCGCTTCCCAGTTGCGCAAAAGTTCTTCGTTGTCGCGCACCGTCGCATCACCAAAGACGTGTGGATGACGACGCACCATCTTTGAATGGATGCGTTCGGTCACGTCGTCGATTGAAAACTCGCCGCGCTCGCTCGCCACCTGCGCGTAAAAAACGATCTGAAAAAGCAGGTCGCCCAACTCGTCGCGCAGTTCTTCCGCGTTGCCTTCGCGCGCTTCTTCAACCGCGTCGAAAGCCTCGTAAGCTTCTTCCAAAAGCATCGGCGCGAGCGTGGCATAGGTTTGCTCACGATCCCATGGGCAACCGTCGGGCGAGCGCAGACGAGCCATCAGCGCGACCAGATCATCGAATGTAGCAGGCATGATTTAATTGTTTCCGAGTTCAAAGTTTTAACTACTTAAAGTTAAACGAGACGGGGCGGAATCTTCAAGGTTATATAGAGACGATGCAAGATGTTTGTCCGTTTTCTTGGATTTATATCCACAAGTGCGTTGTAAATTGTTCGTAAATTGATGCGTGCGACCACAGACGCTTCCACACGTCTGCTGTAGAATCTCACCCGCCGCTTACCTGATGCTTGCTCGGTCATTGGACATCTAAGGCCGCACTCGCAGCATGCTCGACACCATTTCTTACATCAAAATCCCGTAAGGGTCTGGAGGGAAGTATGTCACGAAATCCGTTAGCTCCTCTTCTCGTTGACAAATCCGCCGCACGCTTCGGCGCGCTGTGTGCTCTACTTCTTTTTGCGTTGTCTGTTGCCAACGCGCCCACTTTCGCACAGGCCGCGCAGGCCCAGTACGAAGGCCCGGCGCGTTTGACCGTGAAGTCGGCGGTGCTTGGCGAGGAGCGCGTGATACTCGTCCGCACACCCGCAGGCTATGAGAACAACCAGCAGCGCTATCCCGTTCTCTACATGACCGACGGAGACGCGCACATCCTGCACACAGGCAGCACCGTCAACTTTCTCGCGCGCAACAACCGCATGCCCGAGATGATCGTCGTCGGCATCACCAACACCGACCGCACGCGCGATCTCACGCCGACGCACGTCGCACAGCTTCCCGACAATCCAAACGTGCGTTTCCCGACGAGCGGCGGCGCGGACAAGTTTCTAAAATTTATCGAGACCGAGCTGATTCCGCAGATCGAGTCGAAGTATCGCGTGCAGCCGTTTCGCGCGCTCGCCGGTCATTCTCTGGGCGGTCTTTTCGCGGTTCACGCGATGACGGCGCGGCCCGAACTCTTTAACGCTTACATCGCCGTCAGCCCTTCGCTTCAATGGGACAACTTTGTGATGATTGACCGCGCGAAGGATTTCTTTAAGAACCGGAAGGATTACAACCGCACACTCTTTGCAACGCTCGGCAACGAGCCGGGCGACATCGGCGATGCATTCGGAATGTTCCGTGACGTGCTGGCCAAACAGCAGACAAAGGGCTTTGCGTGGGAAGCCGTACGGATGGAGGATGAAGATCACGGCTCGGTCGTTTTGCGCAGCCATTACGCTGGCCTGCGTAAGGCGTTTGAAGGATGGCAGTATCCGCGCGACCCGAGCACGGGCGCAATTGCAGGCGGCTTCAACGCCATCGAAGAACATTATCGAAAACTATCCGAGCGCATGGGCTTTCAGCTTCTGCCGCCGGAGCCGCTCGTCAATCTCGCCGGTTATCAACTGATGGGCGCGGGCAACATAGACGAAGCCCTGATCGCTTTCAAAGCAAACGTCGAACGCTATCCCGGATCGGCCAATGTCTATGACAGTCTCGCCGAAGCTTACGAGCGCGGAGGCAAGCTAGACCTCGCGCACGCCAACTATGAAAAGGCGGTTGCCATCGGCAAGCGGACTAACGACCCGAACCTGCGCGTCTTTCAGGTAAACTTCGAGCGCGTGGCGGGCCTTCTCAGCAAGAACGGCGCGAACGCTGCCGATAAGAAGTAGATTTAGCAATTCAACGAGTCCATAAAGTAACGTTGCGGGGGCAAGCCCCCTTCCTAACCTGTGAGAGTTAGCAACTTGAATCATTCAAGTTAGCAAAGCGCAGTTGGGAAGGGGGCTTGCCCCCGCTCTTTTAGTCTTGCTCAGAAATACAGCCTCGCATGTCCGCAAGGTAGGGCTTTCTTGCGACCGCGCGGAAGCAGGTGCTACCATCACTTCGCTAAATCAACACAAGAAAATCTCAGAAAACGCGTCGCTCTCTAAAAAGAGCATCACGTTAATCAAATGCTATGAGCGAAGAGAAGCCTACTTTCAAAATCACCGACCGACGACTTTTTAACGCCGACGGTACGCCGCGCGACATCGAGCGTGAAGAAACTCCATTGCCATCAACGGCGCAGACGGCAACGGAAACAGCCGAGCGCGACGCTACGCAGACCACGCAACCCAGTGCCGAAACCGCGCAACCTTCGATCAGTAAAACTCAGACTGAGGTGGATGCGGGCAGTTCAGCCGCACCCGGACCATCTTCTAAAGAGGCCGACGACCCACAAGAATTTCTCATGGTCGTCGAGTTTATCGCCTCGTTTGCCGCCGAATCTTTGGGCATGGCGGCGCACCCGGAAGCGGGCGCACAGATGCCGATCAACCTGCCGCTTGCACGCCAATGCATCGACATGCTGGCCACGCTCGAACGCAAAACGCGCGGCAATCTTAACGCGGAAGAACAACATTATCTCGATCTGATTCTCACGCAACTGCGCATGCAGTACGTCCAACTGACGCGCGCCCGCCAACAACAGGGCGGCCCCGCAGGTGCGCCGCGCGGCTTCTCCGGCAGCGACATCACGGGGGGAAGATGAGATAGAGTTGTTAGCTATTAGCTATTAGCCGTTAGCTACTTGTCATCACTTGGTTGCCGCTAAGTGCAATTAACTGACGACCGACAACAGACAAAGTTTAGTCTTGTAACGAAAGCTAACAGCTAACAGCTAATAGCTAACAGCTTCTTTATGAAATTCACGCTTCTCGGCACGGGCACATCGACCGGAGTTCCTTCAATCGGCTGCGACTGTGAAACGTGCATGTCCGACGACCCGCGAGACAAACGCCTGCGCGTCTCGGTGCTTGTTGAGCACGCGGGCCAAAAAGTTCTCATCGACACGTCATCCGATTTCCGACAGCAAGCCCTTCGTTACGGCATCAACCGTCTGGACGCAGTGCTCATCACGCATTGTCACGCCGATCACGTCTTCGGCCTCGACGACATACGCCCCCTAAATTTTCGTCACGGCGCGTTGGGAGTGTATGCCAACGAACGCGCGTGGGTTGATCTCAGACGCATATTTAAATACGTCTTCGAGCCGACACATTTCGGCGGCGGTCTTCCGCAAGTCGTTCCGCACACGGTCGTCAACGGCTCGCCATTTTCAATAGGCCGAGATTTACTCGTCACGCCGCTCGAAGTCATACATGGCCGCCTGCCCGTCATTGCCTACCGCTTCAACAACTTTGCGTATGCAACCGACTTGAGTGAGATTCCGCCTGATGCGCTTGACGGTCTTCGCAACCTGGATGCGCTAGTGCTCGACTGCCTGCGAATACACAAAGCGCACCCGACGCATCTGACGCTTGACCGCGCGCTTTCATACGTCAACGAGCTAAAACCTCGCCGCACATATTTCACGCATATCACGCACGACGTGATGCATGCGCGTGATTCCGCCCTGCTGCCCGCAGGCGTTGAGTTTGGATATGATGGGTTGATAATAAGTGATGAGTGATGAGTGATGAGTGATGAGTAAAGACCGCTTCTTACTCATCACTCATCACGCATCACTCATCACTCATCAATTTATGCGTCTGTTTCATGGCTACGACAATGCGGAAATTGCGCGCCCGACGGTGCTGACGCTCGGTGTGTTTGACGGGCTGCATCTCGGACACCAACTGATTGCGCGCACTGTGGTTGAACGAGCGCGTGCTGCGGGCGGCGTTCCGACCGTTATTACTTTTGACCCGCACCCGCGCGCGGTGCTTCATCCTGAAAGCACGCCGCCGCTTTTGCAGACGCTCGATCAGAAGGTTGAGGCGCTCGGTCTGTTGGGCATTGAGCAAACAATCGTCGTGGGCTTTACGCGCGAGTTTGCGCAGGTACGCGCGCGCGAGTTTTTGCGCGACGTGGTTTTTGAGCGTTTGCAGGCGAGAGAAGTCTATCTCGGGCGTGGGTTTGCTTTCGGGCGCGGGCGCGAAGGCGACATAGAGCTGTTGAAGCAGGTGAGCGCCGAGCTGGGTTTTGTTGCGGGCGAAGTGCCGGAGGTGCGTCTGCGCAATCAGCGCATCAGCTCAAGCCGCATCCGCGAGCTTCTCTCCGAGGGCCGTGTCAATCTTGCGCGAAGGATGCTGGGGCGGCCTTATGGTGTGGAAGGTCGCGTCGTACGCGGGTTTGAGCGCGGGCGCACGATAGGTTTTCCGACGGCTAATCTACAACCGCGCAACCGCGTCATTCCGCGTCGAGGGGTCTATATCACGGCGACTCTCATCGAAGGCAGATGGCGCAGAAGTGTGACGAACGTCGGCGTGCGCCCGACCTTTGAGAGCGAAGCCGGGCCATCGGTTGAAACATTTGTGATGGATTGGCACGGCGACCTCTACGGTGATGTTGTGCGCGTGCGTTTTCTTCGTCGTTTGCGCGAAGAGAGAAAGTTTCATTCGGCGGAGGAATTGAAGCGACAGATCGACCGAGATGTTTCGCGCGCGGAAAGTTTCTTCAAACGCGCGTGTGTGCGCAGTTCACTCGCGGTTGTTTAAGAGGGCTGAGCGAGCAGGCAACTCAATATCGTGAACGTTAGCGGACATTTGCGTTTTGTCTGGAAAATTAAGACTGCGGCCTTAGTTAATCTGGTCATTTCACAGGCTGATTTATTTTTGTCTTGCTACGGCACGGGCTTTGTTTTGCATCTAAACGATTCCGCCTGACGTACCGTTTATAGGCAAACTGCCAATCTGTTTTAGTGGTTTTCCGATAGAAGGGCGGGAAGTTTTCGGAATAATTTTTAGCATCGGCGCGTCATTTTCGCCGCATTCAATTTATACGATTCACAATGATGGCACTTAATCAGGAAAAACAAGGGGACAGTAAGACCTACGGCATTTTGCCGAAACCATCAAGCGAAGCTGGCAAATCTCCAATCCGCAACGCTAACGGCCAGGCGAAAACCGCACTGGCACTCGCGCCCGCCAAAAACGGAAACAGCGCCGGAGCAAAAACAGTCAACCCGGATGGACTTGAGAAGCTCGCGCCGTCGGCCTCCGCCGCCGAGAATGCGCTTGAAGGCGAAAGCGCAACGCGTGCGATGGGCTGGCGCGGATGGTGGCGGACGTTTCAGATTGCGCGCGTACTTGGCGCGCTCGCGCTCTTTCTGTTTCTTGAGAACTACGATGCTCGACGCAGGTTTAATCGACGGACGGCGGCGCGTCTGCGCGAAGAGGCGCGCGCGCGTGGTCGCGTTGCGCTCTTTCAGGAATGGAGCCGCGACGTTGACCGACGCGCTATAGACCTTTTGATTCGCTCTGTGCGCTGGTCGCTCTTTCGCGGCGAGGAAGGTTCTGAAGATAAGGAAGCGCGACGCGAGAAACAGGCCGCCTCACTCAAGCGCGGATTGATCCAACTTGGCCCGACATTCATCAAGATCGGACAGGCTCTCGCCACGCGCGCAGACCTTCTGCCGCTCGCTTATATCAAAGAACTGACGACGCTTCAGGATCAAGTCCCGGCCTTCGCGACCCCGGAAGCCTACGCGCGCATCGAGCGCGAATTAGGCGCGCCCGTCAACAAACTTTTTGCTGAGATTGACGCTGCGCCTGTGGCCGCCGCATCGCTCGGACAGGTCTATCGCGCGCGTCTGCACACGGGCGAAGAGGTCGCCGTCAAGGTGCAGCGCCCCAACTTGCGCGAGACGATCAGCTTCGATGTGGCTGTTCTCGAACGGCTCGTCCAAAGAATTACGACGCGCTATCCGCAGGCCAACGAGAATGCCGATTGGGAGGGGATGCTGCGCGAATTTCGTCAGGTCATCTTCGAGGAGATGGACTATGCGCACGAAGCTCGCAACGCCGAACGCTTCCGCGCCAACTTCAAAGAGTGGCGCGTCATCCACGTGCCCAAGATTTATTGGACGCACACGACCGAGCGCGTCCTGACGATGGAATTTATTCGAGGCACAAAAGTCGTCGATCTCGAAGGTCTTCGCGCGCATCGCATCTCACCCGTCAAAGTCAATCGCCTTCTCGTTCGTACATATCTCAAACAGCTTCTCGAAGACGGCTTTTTTCACGCCGACCCGCATCCCGGCAATTTGCTTGTGATGGACGACGGGCGGCTCGCCTTCTTCGACTTCGGCATGACGGGGCAGATCACGCCGCGCCTTCAATCGCTTATGATCGACTCGTTCTTCCACGTCGTTGAACGAGATGTTCACGGTCTTGCGCAGGATTTGTTCAACCTGAATTTTCTCAAGCCCGGCGTTGACCCTGAGCGCGTGCGCCCCGTCGTCGAAGCGCTCTTTGAGCACTACATCAATCTCAAGCTCGGCGACGTCAACTTCAAAGAGCTGACTTACGACTTAGCTGAAGTGATGTACGACTATCCGTTCCGCCTGCCGTACAACTTCACATACATCATGCGCGCGTTGATGACTCTGGAAGGCATCGGCATCGTCACCGATCCGGGCTTCAGCTTTTTCGACACGGCGAAGCCCTACGCCAAAGAGTTTATGCTGAAACGCGAGGGCAAGCAGTTTAGAAAACTGTTTGTCGATAAGTTGTTGGGGCGCGACGCGGATGGGCGCATCGAGTGGGGCAAGATGTGGAAGCTTGCGAAGATGGCCGCAAAGACGTATCTCGATAAGAAATAATTGAGATAAGATTAAAGCGCTGTTGTCGCCAAGCGAGTGGTGCAGATAATGAGCAGCATTACTATTGAGTTAACGGAAGATCGTTTGCAGCGTCTGCGCGAAATGGCCGCAAGACTTCGCATTGCGCCTGAGGAGTTGGCGCGCATGAGCGTTGACGAATTGTTAGCGCAGCCTGATGAAAAGTTTGATAAGGCCTTGAAATATGCACTTGAGAAAAATGCTGAGTTGTATAAGCGTTTGGCCTGATGCGTTACCTCACACTCAAAGAGACGCTGGAAATTCATCGTCGGGTCGTTGAACAGTCGGGCGGCGCGACAGAGGTTAGAGATGTTGGAGCTTTAGCCTCCTCGCTCGCGCAGCCGCAGATGACTTTTGGCGGCGATGAGCTTTATCCAACAATTGTCGATAAAGCATCCGCGCTTGGTTTCTCGCTCATAAAAAACCATCCTTTTATTGATGGAAACAAGCGCGTTGGACACGCGGCGTTGGAAATTTTTCTATTGCTCAACGGATTTGAAGTCGAGGCGGATACAGATGAACAGGAGAAGATAATTCTCCTGTTAGCCAACGGCGAGTTAAGCCGCGAATCATTCACAAATTGGCTGCGCACGCACGTGGTTGAAAAGGCCGAGTGATTATCTCTCCTTCCCCTGAGAAATCGCGTTGAAGAGAAGCGGATAAGTGGCAAGCGACTGCGCGCGATACTGCGGGCGGAAGCCGAAGAGAAAGACACGGCCCGCGCCGACTCCGACCTCGACGAGCGCGCCGCGCCCGCGCAAATGTTCTTCACCTAATAGCCAGCCGGAAAGCAGAGGGTTTCCGCTTTGCGGGTAACGCGCGATGACGCGCACGCGCGACAGCGCGGCAGGGTCGCTCGCAATCTCAAAGACGGGCGACTCTTCAACCCACGCGATTGATTCCTGCGGCATCCCGTCCGTAACGGGATGCGACTTGTCGAGCACGACGCGAAGAATCGAGCCGGGCACGTAGAACTGGCTTCGGCGCAGTTCGGCGACCGCATTGCGAACGGGAAGTTTCAACTGCTCGATAGCGAATTCCGAAGCATTGTTCAGACAGACAAGCACGCCGCCCTGTTCGACAAACTCACGCAGAGCCTTCACGCCCTCTTCGCCAACACCGCCAGTCAACTCGTCGGGCATCGTGCCTTTTCTATGACCTTCAAAGATTGCGCGCGGAGATTGATCGGGAATGATGATCGTATCGTAGTTCGCGCGTAAGTTTCCGGCGCGAATCTCTTTATCTTCAACTGATCTTTGTGAGAAGCGTATGCCGGCGTAATCCTGACGTTCCAGCACCCAGCGCGTCCATCCCTCATCCATTGAAGGCACGTGAGATTTATAAAGACCGAGCCGCACATTGCTTTCAGCTACCATCCTGTGAACGATTTTATGTTCGGGCATTACGCGCACGGGGCTGATGTCGAGCGGCTCATAAACCGGCTCGACTTCGACACCTAACAGAAGCGGCAAAGTGTGTGCGGTTACATCGTAAGGCTGTATAGGATTACCGGCCGCGTCCAGCAGATTTGGATAGGTCTGCTTTTCAAGAAGGGCTTTAGCAAAAGCTCCGTAAGGCTGAGCGAGCGGCACGAATGAGACAGAATTTCTCGTACTGGCCGTACGTCGTTTGCGTCCCGCGCCGGATGCTGATGCGAGACCGTAAACTTCAACACCGGCGCGATTCAAGATTTGAATCAGCGTGTCAACATTCTTTCCAGAGCTGATTTTGAAACCAATCAACTCACCTTTGTTGCGCGGTCGCACGGCTTCGCGTCCTACCTCGTAAAAGCGTCGCAGCCAACGCTCACGATTAGTTGCAGCGTGCGTCATCAATTCAAACGCGGCGGTCGTCATGTAGCTTGTGATGTCGCGCAATCCCCACGCTCCGCCCGCCCAAGGGGCCGGGAAGTTCTCAGATGGTTTCTGTGGATCGTAGCCTTCGCGCGAGCGTAGCTCTTCAAATTTTAGGTTGATGGGTGTAGCGATGCGTGCCGAAGCAGTTTCGGAAAGGATGCGTACGCCGCCGTGATAATGAGAGTAAGCGCGCGCCGGTGTCCATGCGTCGTAGGTCGAGTTCCAGGTGATGCCTTTGAAACCTTTCGAGATCATGCTTCGCGCCATCGAAAGACCAAGTTCTGTGTAACCCTCGACAAGTTGACGCGGCACGTTTGGCTCGACGGGCTGCATGTAGGGGGGAAGAAAGAGACGCGAGCCGATTGCACCCTGTTGATGTATGTCGTGGACTATTTGCGGATGCCAGACGTTGTGAATTTTATCGACGGTTAGTTGTGTTCCGATTTGCGTGAAGGCGTACCAGTCGCGGTTGTTATCATGGCCGACGTATT